>JBIPOY010000102.1:0-9520 GCA_044378705.1 Saprospiraceae bacterium | reverse complement strand
CAGATAAATATACTTTTTCATGGTTGGCCTCCTAGTACATTTTTTTCCCAGAGTTCACTCAAACTATATTCCTCAAGCCAAGCTAAAAGTTCATTTGAATCCTTTCGTCCGAAACTAGATGAATTTGCATTCCGATCCCGCTCAACTATAACAATATTTTCTAACTCAAATTCATCTACTAACCTTGGTGACTGCGTTGCAATTACAATTTGTGCATGTTTACTTGCTGATTTTATCATTCCTGCAAAATAGGAAATGGCTGAAGGGTGAAGCCCTAATTCAGGTTCATCTAATATGATAACATTGGGCAAAAGCGGTTGCGGTTGTAATAATAAAGTCGCCAAGCACATAAAACGGAGCGAACCATCTGAAATTTGGTGAGGCCCAAATAAATATTGCGAATTGTTTTTATCTCGCCAATTAAGCGTGATATAGTTTTTATTACGTTCATTAGGCGCCAAATCAAAATCTCCAAATTGTGGCATCACTTTTTGAATATAACGCACAATTTTTGTGTAATATGGAGAAGTTTCAGAATTTTCTTTCAGTCTAAATAAAAACGCGGCTAAGTTTCCTCCATCACTATTCAAGTAATGATTATCTTCAATGTATCCTTGCCCCCTTGCTCTGGCGTTCATCGAAGTGTCATGAAAATGAAATACTTTGCAATTTCTGAGTAATTTTAAGATAACTGAGGCGGTTTGTTTATCCTTTGAATTCTCGGAAGGCCTTTTCACATACTCGAGCAAATCAGACTCTCTAACTGCTGGATTTAGTTGTAAGGTATATGATTTAGGGCTGGTAGCAAGGTGATAAGAAAGCGTCTCCTCGGTAAAAATTAAAATATCGCCAGCAGCGTGAGTTAGTCTAAATTGATAATTGTCTGTCGCTTTATCATCGACGAACTCCATTCGCGCAAAAACTTCACGCGTTACTTTGCTACCAAAGTATAAAAAAGAATCAGCATAACCTCGTTCAGCGATAAAATTCTGCAATGACCCTGTCATCATATAATTTAACATACTGAAAAAGGAAACTAAATTACTTTTCCCAACTCCATTTGCACCGAGCAAAATTGTAATATCGCCAAATTCAAGAGATGCGCCTGAAATGCTATCAATTGATTTATAACCTTTTAAATGTATTGACTTTAATTTCATTTTCTGATACTTTAGTTGTGTGTAACGCTACGCTTGCTGACGGGCGACGTTTAGGAAGCCTTTGCAGCAAGCGATTGTTTGCTGATCTCTTATTTATTGACATTCAGTTCATTGCGAAGGTTCTGTATATCTTCAACCGTCAATCCCGTTCCGCCTGAAATCTGCTCGTTGTTCAATCCTATTTTTATAAAATTGGTGGCTATTTCAATTTCTCGTTTTTTTGTTTCTTCTTTTATTTTTTCTGCCTGTTCTATTTTGAACGTTTCGGCGATGCTTGCTTCTGTATGAAGGTTCTCCAAAAATTTATTATATTTTTTTCGTTCTTCGTCGGGCAAGTTATGGACATTCATTTTCTCTCTGACCTCTTTCATGCCTTTGGCCCGAAACCCATCAAGCACTTCGCTATTTTTGAAAAAGTAAATCCATTCATCCAGCGTATCGTTGATGATGTTCTTAAATTTTGTCGTCTGGATAAGATAATATTCTGGAAAAGCCTGATGAATTGTTGGCTTTTTGAGAAGTTCTTGTTGAGTATTCGTTAGTTGAAGTTCCTTCTTTGTGTGCAAGCCAGTAAATTTTGTCTGACCTACATAAATGTAATCGTCTCCCTTGCCCAATCCAAAATAAACTATGCTTACAGCAATTACCTTTTTAATATTAGAATAGGGCGCACCAATTTCAAGGTATTCTGCTACTGCCTTTGAAGTTCCGAAAAGCATCCGCATAAGGTAATCCAACTCCCTTGTATTTTGAATTTCAATAATGATGTGTTCGCCTTTTGAGTTCTCGGCATACAAATTAACTCAGTTGAACTTGTCGTCTTCATCCTCCTGGTTGCTTTCGCTTTCCAAAAGCCCTTCGATTTTGATGTCCTCTTTCAACAGTTCGGAAAGGAAGCCTTCGAGGATGTCGAAGTTCTTCTTGTCTCGCAGCATTTTCTTCGCTGCCCAATCGAAACGGATATGCTTTTTTCCCATTCTGCTAATCTTTACTACAAAAATACGAAATATGCTGCAAAAGATTTCTGCCACGGCTTACTTTATATTGTAACTGGTTAGGTGGCACGCTGCCTGGCCAAAAAAGGTCCATTTTCCGCCATACTTCGCAGATTCCCGCCGCGCTCGGGTCTTTTTTTGACCCAGCGCCGCTCCAACAGGATTCCATGCTAAAGTACAAACCTTCCGGGTTGCCTCCCGAACTTTCCGGCTCGCTGGGTCTTCAACCCCATTGGGATGCTGCCTGGACTTTATTCCCCAAGCCTAGCCACTCAACGCAGGCCCAATCGCCCTGCTTGGCGACAACGCCAAGCAGGGCGATTGGGCTTGCGTTGAGAGCTTTTGGCATTGATTGGGAAGTCTAAGAAAGGCTGAATAGCAAATTAATGCGTACTTTTGTAGTGTATAGTGCGCGTTTTTCAATCCGTTTAAGCAAAAAGGATGTCTTGCATCTTCTCCCTTTTACCTTTCATATTTTGTACATATCCCCCTTCGCCTATTCTATTCTTACAGGCCATATACAATGGACAGAGATTTTCAGCTCTGTTGACAAACAAACATATTTTTATAACTATGGAGCGCTTGGAGATAATTTTCATGTGCTTTTCAGGTTATCGCTGATGATTGTGTATGCTTTCATGACATGGAAATTGTACCTCAGTAAAAATTACCGCGACTTTGTAGCCAAGAATCAGGACTTATAAGCCTTCAAACGGAACTACCGCTTCCTCATACCAATTTGAACATACCAAGGCATTTCAACCGGCGCAGAAATTGGTCGAAACGACCGATCCTGCACATTTACTGGCACCTTACAGCAAAATACCAGCAGAAACAGCCGCCTCGTCGTTGGATGAATCAACTTCAATCAACAGCGAAACAATTGGTGCGGATGAAAACGACCTGATGCAATTGTTGATTTTACGGATGGAGGAGTATATCGCAACGGTTCAACCGTTCCGAAAATCCGAATTTAACATCGCATCGCTGAGCAATGCACTGAATGTTCCACAGCACCACATCGCCTTTATTTTCAAGCATGTTTTCAAAAAATCCTTTGTGGATTTTCGAAACGAATTGCGGGTGAATTATGTAAAGGCGTGTTTAAAAAAAGGCATGCTCAACAATATGACGATCGAAGCTATTTTCACCGACGCAGGGTTTTCTTCCAAGACAAATTTTTACGCCGTATTCAGCAAATATACCGGGATGTCTCCGATGCAATACTTGGGCTAATTGTTGGTGGTGGCTGAGTCCGTTGGTGGTATTTACAGACAATGGCTACCCCGATAGCCTCAAATGGAGGAAGGGCGCTCCAGCATTCTAAAACACCCTATTCCTTTTTAACACGTTATCTTTTTGAAAGACCATCGGCGCAGCAGCGCCCAGGAGTCCCCGTTGTTATTTTTCGAAAGCTCAAAAATACATGTACCCGGATCAAATTCTTTCAAACCCAACGAACAACATTGTCTGATTTTTGATTTTTCGGACAAATTCGTTGAATTGTACATACTTTTGGGCTGTATTTTTGATTTTTCGTACTAAATTTTTTGATTTTTTTACAAAAAAATGATGGTGCATCAGCAAGAATGTAGCATCATTCCATGTTACTGGGTCTTTATGGAAAAAATATATGAGATATTATTGATCGTTAGCGCGTCGATAGGGTTTTATGTGACGTTTGTGCTGTTGTTTATCTCGAAGCACAACAGGCTACTCAACAGACTTTTGGCGACATTTTTGCTGACCATGTCGATTTTCTTTTTGCTGGCTTTTTGTATCAATCGTAAATGGGCGCCTGATTTTATTATTTTGATCCGGACTTTTGTGCCCTTGTATTATTTTTTGCCGGCCTCCTGTTTTTTGTATTTCAGAACTTTTATTCAGGATGATATCCATTTACGTAAAAAAGATTTAATACATATTGTCCCTTTTAGCCTTCACGTACTGTATATCTCTCCCCTTGTCTATTCTATTCTAACCGGCCATGTACAATGGACAGAAATTATAAATTCTGTTGACAAGCAAACCTATTTTTATAATTTTGGGCCGATTGCAGATAATTTTCATGTAACATTCAGGTTATCGCTGATGATTGTATATGTTTCCATGATATGGAAATTGTACCTCAGTAAAAATTACCGTGCGTTTGTAGCCAAAAATAAAGACCTATATCCAGATGCCATTCGGTGGATATTTTACTACGTCTTTGCTATAACCGCCAATGCTGTTTTTTCTTTTTTAAAAAAAATACAGATTTTTTTCTTTGGAGCTGAAACATCCATATTCGATGGCGATGTAATTTCTTTGTGTTTGTTGATTAGCTTTGACTTATTCATTGCGTATGCCATTTTTAATCCGGTGATGCTTTTTGGTTTGCCTCATTTCAAGCGGTTGCTGAACAGCCCTTCCAACGAGTTCTCGACTCCTCCAGACTCCTTTGAAAAAATCAGGGCGATTCATCCGTCGTCTGCATTGGTGGAAACTGCCAATCAGGCGCTCGGACTGGCACCAACGCCGGATATGAAAATCCACCCACCAACAGTACCATTGGCGTTGGACGAATTATCTGAAAATAGTATCGATTTAGTGGATGAAAGTCAAACCGACGTCATGCGGTTGTTGATTTTACGGATGAACGAATATATCGACGCGTATCAACCGTTCAGACAACCAGAATTTAACATCGCATCGCTGAGCCATTTGCTGAATGTTCCCCAGCACCACATCGCGTTTATTATCAAGCATGTTTTAAAAAAATCCTTTGTGGATTTTCGAAACGAATTGCGGGTCAATTATGTAATAGCGTGTTTAAAAAAAGGCATGCTCGACGAAATGACAATCGAAGGTATTTGCACCGAAGCAGGATTTACCTCAAGGGCAACTTTTTATGCCGCATTTAAACACTATACCGGAACGTCACCCATGCAATACCTGGGCCAACAGTCGTCGGTTGTTCACGCTTTTTGTGGTGTTCACAGTCGCAACTAGTTGGCGTGGTCGCGTCTGAGACCAAAAAGGCCCATTTTCCGCCAAACAGCGTGCCACCCAACCAGTTAGTGGCAATGCTACGAGACACCACGTTCCAACATAAACGGTTGACAATTTGACGACAATTCTAACAGACTTTACTAACAATTTGAGTATCTTTACTCAATAAATTGACAGACAATAGATGAATAAAATAATTTCAAAAGCAGCTATAAAAAGACGAGAATATTGGGTTGAAGAAATCCGTAAACTTAGCGGACACTTCGGCAACGACACAGAAAAGTTAGAAAAAGAATTAGAAGCAGAAGTAAAGAAAAACGGAGTTTCATCACTTATTGACCATTTACGACTTTGTGGAAACATTCCTGAAAGTTACGGACACGACACAAGCGAAGAAAAATTATATTCAAAATATACGGACTGTTTACTCTCTTTAGCCTACAGTGCTTTAGGACTTACAAGTTTAGTTCTGAAAGAAAGAGCAGATGCCGCAGACGTTGAAGCAGTTGCGAAAGATTACAGTTTTGTAGCAGACGCAAAAGCATTTAGACTAAGCCGAACAGCCAAAAATCAAAAAGATTTTAAAGTTCAAGCGATGCACGGGTGGAAACGTGGCAAACACTATGCAATGGTTGTTTGTCCTATCTATCAGTTACCAACTTCTTCAAGTCAAATTTATCAGCAAGCAACGACACAAAGCGTTTGTGTATTTACATACTCACACCTTGCACTTTTACTTTCTTATTCAGAAGTTGAAGGCAAAGCAAAAGCCGAACAGCTTTTAAAGAAAATATTTGAGACCGTTCAAGCTCTCAACCCTTCAAAAAATGCTACTGACTATTGGTTAGCAATCAATAAAACAATTCTCTCGTTTTCAAAGAAAATACAACCACTTTGGGATATTGAAAAAGGTGTTGCGACAGAAAGTATTGCAATTTCAAAAGAAGAAGCATTGACTTTCTTAGCAAAAGAAAGAGAAAAAATTATGCGAATGAGCCATAAAGAAGCATTGACAGAACTTATCAAAGTTCACAAAATTGAAAGCAGAATTAAAATTATCAATGCAATATCAGACAACGGATTATTCACACTAAAATAATGGAAATGAAAATAGATAAATATATAAACCAAATCCTTGAAGGTAATTGCGTTGACATAATGAAAAAGTTTGATGACGATGTTATTGACTTAACAGTTACTTCGCCACCTTACGACAATTTGAGAAATTACAAAGGGTTTGATTTCCCTTTTGAAGATATAGCCAAAGAACTATACAGAGTTACTAAACCAGGTGGTGTTGTTGTTTGGGTTGTAAATGATGCAACCATTGAAGGTAACGAGACAGGAACAAGTTTTAAGCAAGCTCTTTATTTCAGAGAAATTGGCTTTAATCTGCACGACACTATGATTTTTCAAAAGACAAATCCTATACCTCAAATTTATCGCAAGCGTTACAATAATGAATTTGAATTTATGTTTGTTTTCAGTAAAGGAACTGTAAAGACACATAATCCTTTAATGGTTGACTGTTTGCACGCAGGATTAGAACTTAACGGCACGACATACAAAAACTTCTCAAAAAACGAACAGACAAGAGAGAAGATGGCAAAGCCAGTGAAGGACAAAAAAATTAAAGGTAACATTTGGGAATATGTGGTAGGCAAAAAACAAGAAGACCAAGAAGCTAAAGGACACCCAGCACCGTTTCCTTGCGAACTTGTTAGAGACCATATAAAATCGTGGACAAACCAAGGCGACCTTGTATTTGACCCAATGAGTGGTAGCGGAACAGTTGCAAGAGTTGCAGTAGAAATGGGCAGAAAATATATTGGCGTTGACATAAGCCACGAATATTGCGACATAGCAAGAAAACGAGTTAAACTAATTGAAAATACACCGACATTGTTCGTTGTTGAAGAACCCGAAATAATTTACATCGAAGCGACAGAAGAAGCACAGCCACTAACAGCGGCTTTGCGCAATCCATGAGGACCATGATAGCCTCTATTGGAAAAAGGGCGCTCCAGCACCCCAAATCATACCAATACTCCTTCCTGTGTATCATTTTGGAACAGATCAGGTTCAACTTCAGGGGGTTTTTGGGCCCATGACATATACTCTTGGGGGCTGAAACCCGTCAACATTTTGAAACTTCTGTAAAAACTCTGCCGGGATCCAAATCCGGTCTTTTCTAGCATTACTACGATGGACGGCAATTCGACGAAATGTCCTGCCAGAAGTCTCCGAGCTTCATTCACCCTGAATTCATTGACCAAACTGACAAAATTTGTTCCACCACCCTCCGCAATAGCCCTGGAAATATAGCGCCTGCTTCGGTTCATTGTCAAACACAAATCTTGGAGACTAAAAGCCGGATTGAGGTACAATTTTTCTTTGTCAATCCGCCGCAATATTTCATTGTAGAGGTTAATGATTGGAATTTCATCATCCTCTAGGTTGCTGTTCACTTCGATGTCCGTTTCCTGCAAAGACTGTGGCGCTGCTTTTGCAATGGTTACATTCATCTTGAACATCGTCTTCATCGCCCTTTTCAAACGAAGATATTGGAAGACAATGATACAAATCGCAACAATGGCGAACAACAAAAACAAGAGCGATACTGTCAACTGACGACTCAACAGGTTGTTCCCCTCCTGCAATACTTGTTTTTGGGTGATCAGTTTGTTGACATCATAAATGGCTTGTATCTCGTGGAATACACGGAGGGAGTTTTCTTCCAACACCCTTTTTTGCAAGGACAAGTATTCATCAAGTGCATCGGTAAAGCCATCGTAATGGCCAAACTTAGCATTTAGCTTGACCTTGGTCAGCAACACTTCGGAAAGATTATCCTCCTGACCATTCATCGAACAGAAAGACACTGCCTTTTCCAAGTATTCCTTCGCTACTTCAAAATTCTGTCCTTTTTGAAGTTCTATATCCGCTAATATGCGGTAAACAGTTGCCAATATCTGTATGAATTCATGCTTCGTGCAGAGTACTTGGGTCTCTAACAATATTTTCTTAGCATTTTCATATTCTCCGTTGTTCACAAACACCGCGGCAACATTGATAGAAGATTTTGCGATACCATACGTATTATGAATGGCGGTATTCAATCTAAGTGCCTCCAGACTATAATCTTTCGATAATTCCAGATTCGTTTTACTGTGATAAAATCCGAGGTTTTGGTAACACAAGGCCATATTAAGCGTATCGCCCTGACGTCGATAGTAATCCAGTACCAGCCCACATTCCTCGATTGCTTTGGTTTTATTGCCGTTTCGGTTGTCCAACACACTGATGTTGATCCAAGTTTCAGCAATAGATGAGGAGTCGGCTAGGAATTCAGCGATTTCAAGCGATTGGTGATAGGCTTCCAAGGCCTCGTTAAACTGGCTCTGTTGCTCATAAATAATCGCCAAATTGTTCCAGCAAGCGTTGGCCACGTTGTTCTTTTGCTTGCAATATGCACTTTCCAGCGCCTCATGGTAATAACTGGAAGCACTGTTGAGGCTTCCCTGGTATTGTCGTACTTGCCCCATGAGAAAATTCGCCTTGGCAAATATGGAGTCGTCCACAGGACCGTTTTGCAATAACTGGGCCAGTAATTTCACTGTCGCAGCATCTGCTTTTTCCAGCTCATCGGGTAGAAAAGCAGCAGCCTCTTTGATCAAGGTATTGTATTCAGCTTGCGCATGAAGCGCGGGGGCACAACAGAGCGCTTGCCCGGCAATAAGAGCCAATACGATCAATAATTTCATACTATTTGTTTTAAAAGGCGGAGAAAATCAGTTTTTGTGTGCTATTACTTAGATGTAAACTTCTATACATCAAAAAAAGTCAAATGTATGGTATTGCCCTTCATCCGAGTTAGCGTGTGTCTTGATTTTAATGGCCGAACTTTTACGTCAACCAAAAGGCCATGCGCAAGCAACGATCATTTGCTCCTTGGGATCCGTTTTCCAAAAAAAAATCCCGGTCAGCTTGCGCCGACCGGGATTTTTTTAACCAAATAAGGGGCGCCCCAGCTTTCCGAGGCACCCCAAATTATATCAATGCTACTTCATCTGTATCATCTTCTTCGTCGCCGAAGCCGTCGCCGTCTCCAACGTGTAGTACATCACGCCCGCTGTTTTCAACAAAGAACGATCCAACACCATCGCGTTGTACCCCTTTGAATATTCCCTTGTTGCGTGAATGCCACGCCGCCGCCAACAACAACAAATTGCGCCTGTTCCTCCAGCCCAACCATACTCAACAACAACAGCCAAGACGAAAAACTACACATTTGTTGACGAAAAAACTACTTTTTGTTTTCATATCAATACTTTTTGTTTTAAACAATAACGGAAGTTATTTTTTTCGGGGCAA
>JBIPOY010000424.1:0-3272 GCA_044378705.1 Saprospiraceae bacterium | reverse complement strand
TACGCGCAAGCACGTGGCAACTCCCGCACGGGGGTCCACTTGCAAGCGATTGAACATGTTTTTGCGATGGATGGTTAGGAAAGACAGCGCCGGCGTTGATTTTGGTGTGTGGAAAGACATTACACCTGCTCAATTACTGATACCCTTGGATGTCCATGTAGAGCGGGTGGCGCGTCGTCTGGGGCTCTTACAGCGGCCGCAGGCAGACTGGCGGGCAGTACTTGAGTTGACAGATCATCTGCGTACGTATGATTCTGTTGATCCGGTGAAGTACGATTTTGCCTTGTTTGGGATGGGGGTACTGAGCGACAAGGAAAAAAAGGGGTTATTTCCGGCGAAGTAATGCGAAAAAGAATTGGCGGAGCGACACAGGTCGCTCCGCCAATAAAAAAACAACATCAATGTAAAGGGTAATAAAGCCCTGTATTGAGTTGACTATTATCCTTTGCCTTTCACGGCATCCAACACTGCTTTGAAAGTAGCAGGGTGGTTGAGTGCCAGGTCGGCCAACGCTTTGCGGTTGAGTCCGATTCCTTTTTCTGTGAGACCATGGATAAACGTGCTGTAGTTCATGCCCTGTGCACGGGTGGCAGCATTGATACGGGCAATCCACAAGCGGCGGTAAACGCGCTTTTTGAATTTCCGGTCACGGAATGCATAATTCCAACCTTTTTCAAGGGCATTTTTAGCGACGGTGTAAACTTTAGAACGGGCGCCGAAGAAGCCACGGGCGGCCAGCATAATTTTTTTCCGGCGGGCGCGACTGGCCGGGTTGTTTGTTGCTCTAGGCATTTTAATGTTTTTAGTACAGCATTGGGGCGAAAGAAGCCGGAAAGATCAAAGGAGGAACCGCTGAACCGGAAGACTTATTTACGCGCTTTACCAATACTCTCGTTAAAAAATTGGTTGAAACTTCTGTTTGTACAGAAGCCGGGTGACAATCAACAGATTATCACATGACCAAAAGACGCTCGATGCGAGCGTGATCTGATTTGTCCACAATGACGGCGTTGCCCAAATTGCGTTTCTGCTTTTTGGTTTTAGTGGCCGCGATGTGGCGCAGGCGAGCGCGACTGCGCTTGATTTTCCCGGTGCCAGTTACCTTGAATCGCTTCTTGGCACTGGAGTGGGTCTTCATTTTCGGCATAACAAAAATGTGTTTATAAAACGGATCGCAAAGGTAGCATTCTACTGCGAAACGCAAAGAAAAATATTGAAATTGTTTTGATAAAAGCAATTTCCGGTTCGGGTGTTCTCGGTTACGACCCAAAAGCAATGGACCCATTCACAGACTTAATGTGAATGGGCCCATGGGGGAAGTTGTATTGTTAGGAGCGAAGAAGTTACTCCACTTTCTTTTTTGCAGCAGAGCTACCGGATTTTTTGGGCGACATGATCACCATCATTCTTTTTCCCTCGAGTTTAGGGAGTTGTTCTGCAGCGCCATATTCTTCCAATTCTTTCATAAAGCGGAGCAGCAATAATTCACCACGTTCCTTGAAAACAATGGCCCGGCCTCGGAACTGAACGTATGCTTTCACCTTATTACCTTCACCCAAGAAGTTTTTCGCGTGTCGCAGTTTGAATTCAAAATCGTGTTCGCCTGTTTCCGGCCCAAAACGAATTTCTTTCAATTCAACCTTGGCAGTACTGGCTTTTAGTTCTTTTTCGCGCTTCCTTTTTTGGTAGAGAAACTTATTGTAATCCACAATACGAACCACAGGAGGCTCTGCATTGGGCGTGATTTCCACCAAATCCAAGCCTACTTCTTCTGCCCATTTTTGAAGTCTTGAGGTGGAATATACGCCAGTTTCTACAACTTCTCCGACGGTTTCACTGATTTCCTGCAGGTTATCACCCACCAAGCGAACCTCAGCGGCGCGGATAAAACTGTTGATATTGTGCTCTGGTGGACGAGGGCCGCGGTTGTAGGGGCGGGGGCCGCCGGAGGGGCGGGAACCAGGAGGGCGGTTGCCGGGGGGCTTAGGACGATACGGTTTAAAAGCCAATTATTGATCTTGTTTTAGTAAAATAGGAGATACGTTTTGTGTCTGAGTGAGACGCATCGGTGAATAAAGTGTCACAAAAATAGGCGCTTCAATGGTATTGCCTGCAAACGAGCGATAAAAATTTTTAAGAGATGATATTTTAGCGGCTTATCTTTGTTCAAAAGTACCCCAAAGGGTGCCCCAACTTCCAACAAAACATCAACTGACGGTTCTCCCGTCCGGAAAATGCCTTCCTTCGCTGACGTCATCCTCCCGCTGGCCCTCCCCAACAGAACCTACACCTATTCCATTCCGGATTCGGTCATGGGTATGTTGATGCCCGGTATTCGAGTTGAAGTCCAATTCGGTAAAAGTAAGTTGTACAGCGGCCTTGTTGAACGCGTACACGACCAACAACCTGGTTACCCCGTCAAACCCATTGTTTCTGTCCTCGATGAGGTCACAGTGGTTACCCCACAACAGTTGAAACTTTGGAATTGGCTCTCGGAATATTATTGTTGCACCCTCGGTGAAGTGATGTCGGCAGCTTTACCCGGACATCTAAAACTGAGCAGCGAAACCAAAATTGTCCGCAATGAAGCTTTCGGTGACGACTTCGCCGCGCTGGATGCAGACGAATATCTCATTGCCGAAGCATTGCTCTTGCAACGTGAAATAACAGTAGAAGACGCCCGAAAAATTTTAAATAAAAAAACAATCTTCCCGGTCGTTCAAAGGTTACTCAACAAAGGTGTCCTTGTCTTACGAGAAGATTTACAAGAAAAATACAAAACCAAAAAAATTGTCGCCATACGGTTGGCGGAGCCCCTCCGCAACCAACCCGAACTACTGCGGGAAGTGTTTACCACCCTGCAATCGAAAGAACGTCAGCTGGAAATACTGATGGCTTTCTTGGTATTGGAAAAAAATGAGCCCTATGTGCGCAAACTAGCGCTGCTCCAAAAAGCCGACGTAACAGAGGCATCGCTGAAAACACTCGTCAAAAAAGGGGTGCTCGAAACATACGACCTCGACGTGAGCCGTATTGGCTCATACGATTACGAATTGTTAGAAGCCGACACCCTGACGGCCCAACAAACCAGGGCCCTCGCCGAAATAGATGCCCATTTCATCGAAAAAGAAGTTGCCCTTTTGTACGGGGTTACCGGCAGCGGCAAAACAAGGGTGTACATCGAACGGATCCGGGAGGTGATCCGGAAGGGCGGACAAGTGCTGTACCTGCTCCCGGAAATAGGCCTTACAACACAGATTATCAATCGATTG
>JBIPOY010000101.1:0-9527 GCA_044378705.1 Saprospiraceae bacterium | reverse complement strand
AATACAGCATGGATATGAGGTGCTGCGGATTCAGAAGGGTGGTTTTGGCTTTAAAATGCTGTTGTTGTCGGGCTTGGGTGGTTTTGTGACGGCCCTGTTGCTCTGCTTTGTTTACCTCAAGCTCAAGCCCAAA
Source organism: Saprospiraceae bacterium (assembly GCA_044378705.1). Classification (GTDB taxonomy): domain Bacteria; phylum Bacteroidota; class Bacteroidia; order Chitinophagales; family Saprospiraceae; genus M3007. The sequence goes on along the minus strand of JBIPOY010000101.1, from coordinate 9,394 downwards.
CCGGATTATGTGACCACCTTCGACCGTTTCCGACGGGAGAACCTGTTTGACTATGAATTGGCTTTGAGCAACGGCAATTTTGAAGCAGTGGAAGCATCCCTCGGCCGCTGTAAAGACAAGCAGGAGTACCAAAACATACAACCGGAGATCGTTTTCACACAGAAAGTGGTCGGCGCCGCAAAACGATTTTGCCAACAGCCAAAACCATTGTAACAAAGCCCTGACAGCGTTAAGGTTGTCAGGGCTTTGTTCAGGTTGCCTGGTGGGTGGGGTTGGTTAATTCCCTTTAGAAACCGGCTGCTCTTTTCCGTGCACTTCTCCCTTGATCACCAGGAACGTTTCCGTAGGGGTGGTATTGGCCGTTACCGTTACTTGCTTCCGCTGTGGACCGGGTTTGCCTTTCGAGTTAAACTCTACTTTGATTTCACCATCTGCGCCCGGTTGAACGGGTTCTTTTGGCCAAGTAGGTACGGTACAACCGCAAGAACCCTTACAATTGCTGATGATCAAGGGCACATCACCCGTATTTTTAAACTTATAGATGTGTTTAACGATCTCGCCTTCGTTGATTGTTTGAAAGTCAAATTCGTTGGATTCGTATTGGATGGTGGTGGTTGGTCCGGAGGGCACATCAGACGCTCCCTGTGGCATAGAGGTAGCATTGAGGTTGGTGCCCGGTATGTTACCATTGCCTTGAGTGACACGGCCATCGGTACCGACAGCCGCAGCACGGATTTTTTCACCTTCCGACTGGCCAAGCCAGCCTTTGAAACCACCGCCAAATAAATTGGCCATCAATAAAATAGCAAGCAGTGCCAGTAGGCCGAATTGAACTTGTTTGTTCCTTTCCATTTTTTTATGAATTGGTTGTGAGAATGTTGTTCTTGAATGATTTTCTGCTGCAAAATTATAATGATTAATGGGCTGCGTTTTTGGTTTACAAAAGTTTAACACTGCGGCACTGTTTGGATGCCGGCGTCGGTGTCATCAAAAGGGGCTTTTTTTGCCTGACGAAGTGCGTTTGCGTCTCGCTTGGTCTTCACGTACAAACGTTAGGCCTCTCCGAGGCCGTTTGCTTCTCGCTTGGTCGTTGTTACAAACGTTAGGCCTCTCCGAGGCCGTTTTCGCTTCGCTTGGTCTCGCTTTGATAGCTTTTGGCCTTGGTTGGGAAGACCAAGAAAGGCAGAATAGGCACCTTTTTGGGCCGGTCAGCCTGCCACCATCGGAGGGCAACAAGCCCTTATTTTGAACGTATAAACGGCTCTTGAGGAGGAGCCTCGCATTGATTGTGTATTTTCGCGCTCCAAATTATATCGTCAACACAAAGTGGTTGCGCATGTAGTGTGATTGAATCAAATATTTGCAATCATTCAAATCATCAAAATCACTTTACCACCACCACATCCAGATGACACCGTTACACGAAATTAGTCCTGCGCACCTGTCCATCGAAAAAATCGGCGCCATCCAATCTGCCGGCATGCTGCTTGGGTTATCTGAACAAAGTCGTCAAAGAATCCGTCGATGTCGTGCCTATTTAGACCAAAAGTTGTATACTACGGATGAATTGCTCTACGGCATCAACACCGGCTTTGGCTCCTTGTGTGATATTCGCATTTCGGAAAATGATATTGAACAATTACAACTCAACTTGGTCACCAGTCACGCTGCCGGGATGGGTGATGTGGTGCCCATTGAAGTGGTGCGGTTGATGTTGTTGTTAAAAATTCAGAGTTTGTCTTACGGCCATTCCGGGGTACGGGAAGAAGTGGTAGATCGCTTGATTGATTTTTACAACGCCGGCATATCGCCCGTGGTGTTTGAATTGGGGTCGTTGGGGGCTTCAGGCGATTTGGCCCCGCTGGCACACTTGAGTTTGCCGTTGGTGGGTCTTGGAGAGGTGTGGTTGGAAGGGCAGCGACTACCTGCCGGTCAGGTGTTGAAAAAAATGGGGTGGAGCCCGCTTGTATTCAAAGCGAAAGAAGCACTTGCATTGCTCAATGGCACCCAGTTTTCTGCCGGTTATGCAGTGTGGTGCTTGCTGGAAAGCCGCCGCCTAGCCCATCAGGCCGACCTGAACGCGGCCATCGGATTTGACGCGTTCAACTGCCGACTTTCGCCATTGGACGAGCATATTCATCAAATCCGGCCACATGAGGGGCAGGTATTGACGGCAAGAAAAATTCGCGATCTTTTGAAAAACAGCGCAATATCTGCTGCTGAAAAGACCAGCGTTCAGGATCCGTACGCATTTCGTTGTGTGCCCCAGGTGCATGGCGCTAGCCGCGATGCCCTGGCGTATATAGAAAAAATGGTGACCACCGAGGTCAATTCAGTGACAGACAATCCCAATATTTTTCCGGATGACGACCTTGTGCTTTCTGGGGGTAATTTTCATGCGCAACCCCTGGCGTTGCCCCTCGACCATTTGGCACTGGCACTGTCGGAATACGGCAGTATTTCTGAGCGAAGGGTGTATCAACTGATCAGTGGTCAACGAGGATTGCCGGCTTTTTTGACGTCCAAGCCCGGACTAAACTCCGGTATGATGATTGCACAATACACCGCAGCGTCTATTGTGAGTCAGAATAAAACGCTGTGTATGCCGGCGTCTGCAGACAGTATTGTGAGTTGTAACGGACAGGAAGACCACGTGAGTATGGCCGCCAACGCTGCCACCAAGGCGCGTAGGGTAGTACTCAACCTTGAACGCCTTTTGGCCATTGAATTTATGACGGCCATGCAAGCGCTTGAATTTAGAAGGCCTCTCCGTTCGGCAGAGGAGATAGAAGAGACATTGGCCAAGTACCGTTTACAGGTGCCGCGTCTCGAAGAAGACAGGATTCTGAGGGATGATATGGAGCAGACGGTGTTGTTTCTCCGGTCACTTTCCGGCAATATGGCGTAAAAAAGACCAAAATCACCCCATTTCAGGCTCAAAAGCAGCTAGATTCGCGTACACCTCCTCCACTTCGTCTAATATAGCGAACAACAAGGCAGGTTCCATTTCTGTGACAAGTCGTGCCCGATAAGGCTTGATATGAGGCAGGTCACGGAGATAGGGCGCATAGTGACGGCGCATTTCCAGCACCCCAAGTTTCACCCCTTTCCAGGCCAGACTGTCTTTCAAATGTTGGCGAGCGGCCCGCACCCGTTCATGGATATCGGGTGGGGGTAGCAATTCACCGGTTGCGAAATAGTGCTTGATTTCCTTGAAAATCCAAGGGTATCCGATGCTGGCACGTCCAATCATGATGCCATCGGCTCCATAACGGTTTTTGTATTCGAGCGCTTTTTGGGGGCTGTCCACATCGCCATTTCCAAATATTGGAATATGCATGCGGGGGTTTTCCTTTACTTTGGCAATCCAGGCCCAGTTGGCTTCACCCTTGTACATTTGGGCGCGGGTGCGGGCGTGGATGCTGAGTGCTTGAATACCCACATCTTGAAGCCTTTCGGCTACCTCCACAATATTGATGGAGGCATCGTCCCAACCCAAGCGTGTTTTGACCGTTACCGGTCTTTGGGTTGTTTTGACAACGGCCTCTGTGAGTTTGATCATCTGGGGGATATCCCGCAGTAATCCTGCACCAGCCATTCGGCAAGCTACTTTTGCGACGGGGCATCCAAAATTAATGTCAATAACATCCGGGTTTTTAGCCTCAATAATTTCGGCAGCCTCAATCATATTTTCCAGCTGCCCCCCGAAATACTGAATACCCACGGGACGTTCGTAGTCGAAAATCTCGAGTTTTTGGAATGTTTGTTTGGCCTCATGCACCAAACCATCGGCGCTGATAAACTCCGTATAGACCATATCTGCACCCTGTTCCTTGCACAGTTTGCGAAAAGGAGGGTCACTAACATCCTCCATTGGAGCGAGTAACAGTGGGAATTCACCCAATTCAACGTTGCCTATTTTTACCATGAAATATACATAAGAAGTGCGAAGGTAATCCAATACCCTGTCAAACCCCACTTGAACACAAAATGTAGTTGTTTGTTTGAAAACAAGCAGCAAGCAGCGCTCAAACGTTAAACCTGTTTACACAACATTTCGTATTGTTACCTTGTGCTTTCCAATTTTCCTGTCAGTATGGCCTTGCGACTGTTATCGCTATTGATTTTATGGAGTATTCAGAACCGGCAGGGCTTAGGGGCTCAAAATCCGCTTGCCCAACCGGTAGATTTTACGTGTATAAATTGTTTGCCGGCGGAGGCCCTGTTGCAGTTGAGCCGGGTATCCGGCGTGACCATTGTATTCAGTGACCGTTTTTTTGAGCATTGCCCGCCTGTTACGGTCCGTGTCCATCGGGAAACCCTCAAGCGGGCGCTTGAGTTGGCTACCGGTTGTTCAAAGGTTGCTTTCAAACAGGTAGGCGACCAAATTGTCTTTTTCAGAAGGATACAAAATAAAACGCTGAGCGGTTATGTAGAAGATGCTGAAACCGGTGAAAGGCTCATTGGCGCCAGCATTAAGGTGCTTACGGAAGACAATCTTGGGGTTTTTAGCAATGAATTCGGTTTTTTTAGTTTGAAGCTACCGGAAGGAGAGCATACGTTGTTGGGTTCCTATGTGGGGTACCGTGCAAACGCCTTGGAAGTTGCCGTCAACACAGACCGCATCATCCACATCAAACTTTTTTCGAACACCAAACTGCAGGAGGTAGTTATTCCGGCCTACGCTGACCAAGAAGAGAAAGAGCGAAAAAGCGGCAGCCCCACGTACTTAAATTTGAATGCGCTGAGCAAGATTCCCATGCCGGGTGGAGAAGCAGATTTGTTGCGGCAAGCGGCCCTACAACCGGGTATTCAGACCGGTACGGACGGGTTGGGCGGCTTGCATGTACGCGGCGGCAACGCCGACCAAAACCTTTTTTTGCTGGATGATGTCCCGGTGTACAGTCCCAGTCATGCCCTCGGACTGTTTTCCATTTTCAATCCGGCCATGGTGAGCAGCGTGCGACTTTGGAAAGGAGATTTTCCGGCACGTTACGGCGGTCGGGCATCGTCTGTACTGGATGTCAGGACCCGGGAGGGCAACTTAAACCGCTACAAAGCACAGGTTTCGACGGGTCTTTTTGCCTCTTCGGCGGTGGTAGAGGGGCCGATTGTCAAGGGGAAAGGCTCGTTTTTATTGGGCGGGCGGTTTACATATTTTGAACCTTGGGTAAAGTTTTTCGCCGGAAAAGGCAATTTACTGACCTTTTCCGGCGAAGAAGTGCGGTATAAATTTTATGACAGCAACCTAAAACTTAACTATACCATCAGCGACAAAGACCGGCTGTACGGGAGTATATATTACGGTGGAGATTTGTTTAAAAACAATTTTGGTCAGGCCTATACAGACGCAAAGGGGTATATTACCGATCGTTCAGTGTTGGCCACCGATTGGGGGAATTCCATTGCGGCACTCCGTTGGAACCACTTGATGCGGGAGAATCTGTTCACCAATACCACCATTCGGTACAGCCGTTTCTTCTACCAGAGTCGCCTTGGCTTTAGCTCTAATATATTATACCCGGATGGAAAGGAGTTCAAACTTTCTAATTACGGACAATTGTACCAGACACTGATACGGGACTGGTCTTGGAAGACAGACTTTACGTTTTATGTATCCAAGCGACTTACCCTGCGTTGGGGGGCGGCGTACACCACCCATGATTTTCAGCCAGGCGCACTTTCCGCCAACTTTCTGCAATCGGGGCAGTCTCAGGGCAATGTGGATTCGCTTGCCGGCATCTTGCTCAACAACGAACGCCTACAAGCGAAGGAAGCGGAGGCATATTGTGATGCTGAATGGAAAATTATGGATCAATTGCGGTTGGAAGCCGGGGTGCATGGTTCTGTATTTCAAATAAAAAACACAAATTATTCCATTGCACAGCCACGGCTTCGCTTGCGTTATACCGGAGGGAAAGGATGGAGTGAATGGGTAGGTTTCCACAAAACCGCTCAAAATTTGCATCAAATAGGCGCCTTCAACATCAGCCTTCCCTTCGAGTTGTGGGTCCCTAGCACCCGTAAGGTGCCGCCGGAAAAAGTGCGGCAATTGTCAGCGGGCTTGGGTTGGCAGCACCCCCGGTGGCGCGTGCAGGTGGAAGCGTACGAAAAAAAGTTTGAACGTGTACTCACGTTTATTTCCTCCGGAGACGCGCTCTTTACCGGAGGCGCCGTGGATGCCAGCGGTTGGGAGGATCGGATCGCCATCGGTACCGGAAACAGCCGTGGCATCGAGATTTTGGTTGAAAAAACGGCCAGAAAAACAACAGGAACCCTGGTATATACCCTGTCATCGTCCAATCGGCTTTTTCCGGACATCAATTCAGGCCGCATTTTTCCACTCCGATACGATCGGACACACGACTTGAAAATCAGTCTTCACCAGCATATTTTCAAGTGGTTGGAGGCTGATCTGGTCTGGAGTATTGCAACGGGAAACCCCATTACTTTGACGGGCGTCAAATTTCGCCATGAATCAGTGGAGGGTGAAGTAGAACGCGACGTGTTCTTTTATACAGAAGTGAATGGATACCGGCTTCCAAACTACCACCGTCTTGATGTGGCACTCAACGCGGGTTTCAAAACCGCCGGTGTTTTGCATGAAATACAATTGGGGGTTTACAACACGTACAACCGTGCCAATCCATTTTATTTGTACGTAGATGCCGGCAGCAGTATAAAAGGTAACGCAATACAGTTTACTTTGCTGCCGTTATTACCTGTATTTCGCTATGAGATAAAGTTTTAAGGTCACCACATGTACCCGCTTCGACTGCTTACCTGCTCCATGATTGTCCTGCTTTTTGCGCGCTGTGCGCGGGAGGTGGTCATTGATTTGCCGGAGGAAGAGCCGAAAATAGTGGCGATATGTCATTTTACAGAAGGGCAGCATTTTCGGGCAAACATCACCATGAGCCAACCGGTAAATGTGGGAGATGATCCCGATCAGCCCGATGCGGTGGATGCGACACTTGCCATCAAGGGCGCTTTTTATGACGTGCTGTATCGGGTCAAAGGGGAGGGTAACTCCTATTACTGGCGTAGCCACCAGCAAAAACTGGCGACAGCCGGGGTAGAATATTCCTTTGTAGTACGCGTTCCGGGCTATCCCACGGTTCAAGCATCCAGCCGTATTCCCTTCCACCGCCCCATTGATCCTGTCGTCATAACATCCGGTGATTTGGTGGTTGAAACGCTCGCGGATGGATCAAAAGAACTTCGCATCCCCCTAGAGCTGCGGCTTCAACAATGGCCCGACAGCGAACGGTACTTCGCCTTTTATCTCACCCACGATACCGATGTGTACGAGTCATTTGTACCCCTCCTCCTCGACTATACCAAAGAACAACAGCCAACCAACTTTTTAGCAGACGGACGCACCATCTCCCTGCTCCACAATATTCCCGAACCGGTGGTGCTCATTGATGAGAAATATTGGGCCGACAATCGGAGAGCGCTTTACCTCGTTGCGCGTATTCCTTTCGATCCCGACTCTGACCGACCTCGCCGGATGTATATTACCTGGCGTACCCTCTCGAAAGAATTTTACCGTTACCACCTCTCGCTGTCTCGTCAGGGTGCAAACCTTCCGCTCAACGAACCAGACGCAGTGTACAACAATATGGTCGGCGGACTTGGCAATTTTTCCGGCTATTCGGTGCGGATTGACACCGTCGATATTCCCGGTTTTTAAATCCCGGAGTGACGTCAAAAAACAGGTTATATTCAACATACAGCCGTTGTGAAGGACGTGGGATGGCAATCATGTTAAAATCGCAACTGGTTGGGTGGCGTGCCGTCTCGCCCAAAAAGCTACTTTTTTGTCCCGGACGATACCCCCGAAGTTTTAAAAAAAAACCATCATTTTTAGAATCCGGATTTGTATCAAAAGCAGGAAACCTATCTTTGCCTTTCTATGCGGGTTTTTACCGAATTATCTCAGCTTCCTTCTTTTCAAAATACCGTTGTTACCATTGGCTCGTTTGATGGTGTACACCTTGGCCATCGCCGTATTCTCGAAAAACTTCGGATGTTGGCAAGTGATTGCAACGGCCAGACCGTTGTGATCACCTTTGATCCGCACCCTCGCACCGTGTTAAGACCCGATGACGCAGGGTTTAAGCTCATTACCACCACCGCTGAAAAAATTGAGTTGTTGGAATCTATGGGCATTGACCATGTGGTTGTGGTTCCCTTTTCTCGGCAATTTTCAGATCAACATGCGCGCGCGTATGTGGAAGATTTTTTGGTGAAAAAATTCAATCCGCGTTACATCGTGATTGGCTACGACCACCGATTTGGTAAGAACCGCGAGGGGGATGTTCAGTTTCTGAAAGGCTACGAACAGACCGCGGGCTTTACCGTGGTTGAAATTCCTGCCGCAGAAATTGATGCCATTGCCATCAGTTCATCCAACATCCGAAAAGCGCTCGACCTTTCAGAAATTCACCGCGCAAACAGGTTGCTGGGGCATCGGTTTTCGCTTTCCGGAACGGTGGTGCATGGAAATCATTTGGGTAGAACCATCGGTTTTCCTACCGCCAATATTGCCCTCGAAGATCCACATAAGTTGATTTTACCGAAGGGTATTTATGCCGCAAAAGTTTTTATTACCGGGGGCGAACCCAAAAACGGAGCACTTTATATTGGAAACAGACCCACGGTTGAATCATCGGGCAAACAGGTCATTGAGGTTAATATTTTCGATTTCGAGGGTGATTTGTATGGACAGGAGATTCGCGTCGAAGTGGTGGGATTTATCCGTCCGGACAAAAAACTCGATGGCTTGGAGTCTTTAAAACAACAGATTGCTGCGGACAAAAGGGAGATTGAAAAGCAGTTGAAATGGGGGAAAGGCGCGGGTACGGCCATTGTTATACTCAACTACAATACCCGCCGTCATTTGCAACAATTTCTGCCCTCCGTTTTGGCCAACAGTCCGGGCATCCGGGTCATTGTGGCCGACAATGGCTCATTGGACGATTCAATGGAGTGCCTGCGTGCTCAATTTCCAACGGTAGAACGCTTGGTATTGGGCCACAATCACGGGTTTGCACAGGGATACAACGAGGCATTACAACAAGTAGATGCGGAGTATTATGTCATCCTCAATTCAGATGTCGCGGTTACGCCCGGCTGGCTCGATCCAATTTTGGAAGCCATGGAGCAAGACGCCGGGATAGCCGTTGCGCAACCCAAAATATTGCAGTGGGAGGCCGAAGGCAACCTTACCGGCGGGCCGTTTGAACATGCCGGAGCTGCAGGTGGTTGGCTGGATTTCTTGGGCTACCCGTTTTGTAGAGGCCGTATTTTCACGCAACGTGAAGTGGATCACGGCCAATATGACACGGCGATTCCTTGCTTTTGGGCGGCCGGGGCGGCTTTTTTCGTC
>JBIPOY010000100.1:0-9558 GCA_044378705.1 Saprospiraceae bacterium | reverse complement strand
TATCGTCAGGATGCCATCGTCAATGCTGTTAAAACAGCTCTAATAATGCCTGCATCGGAACGAAACCAAATGCTCGATCGAGCGCTGTTATGCGCTCAGCAGCATCGGCTGGAACAGGAAAGGGATCAATATTTAAATATCCTGAGTCAAGCGTTTGATTTATGGAAAAACTGATTTCTGCCTCGCTTGGTCTTCAATCCCATTGGGATGCTACTTGGACTTTATTCCCCAAGCCTAGCCACGCAACGCAGGCCCAAGCAGGGCGCTTTGGCTTGGTTTGAGCGCTTTTGGCATCGATTGGGAAGACCAAGAAAGACTGAAACAGGATGCTTGTGTGGCTTACCAATACCGTTCCAATATGCGCGCCATCATGGCCATATTTCCGCCCAACACGGCCAACAGGCTCACCCAATGGATGTTTTTGTGCCATTTCCCCAGCCAATTGCTGGCTACGGCCAGCGCCGCAACCGGTGCGATGGGCACAAAATAGCGGCCTTGCCAGTTGTCTATCCTAGCCGCTCCCACGGCGCACCACAAGGCGTACATGGTGACTGAAAATGCGACAACGTACAGTACAGTAACCGTCATCATGCCCCCCCGTTGCCGTGCTGTCAGTGGGTTGGCGGTAGAAAAAATAGTGGCCATCAAAGCTACCCAGAGCAGTCCTATCCAGCCGCTGGAGAGGTAGTTTTTCTCCCAGCCAAATTTACCCACAAAATGTGCACCCATGGATGGCAGGCTTTTAACAAACGATTGTACACTCATTTTCACAAAAAATACCGGTTTTTCAACAATAAACGCCAGTTGCGCCGTGGGATTTACCCCACTGTTGAGGGTTTGGGTGTCGCGGAAATTGGGATCATACGCACCATGGGGAATAAACCAATCCTGGGCCAGCCGACTCCACCACAGGGCTGCCATCAAACCCACGCCAATAAATACGGCCAGCGTACGGCGGTCATTTTTAAAAAAAAGCCCGAGCAATCCCAGGGGGACAGCGATGAGCTTATTGATCGAGACAATGACCAGTACAATCCATTTTTTGCCGTCCATCGGAAGGATGGGTGTGGCGATCAGGGATACGATGATCCACCAACACAGTCCGTTGGTTACGACGTCGGCATTGGCGGAAGCGGCAAGGCAGACGGATGCGGGTAGCAAGGCCATCACCACCAAAGTACTGCGGAGGAACTTCGCCCGGTGTAGCGCTGCCATGATCAACAGGATCCAAACAAAAACATTGGCCAAGCGGGTGGCGTACAACAACTGCAGTGGGGTAGCGCCCAAGGGTCGCAACACGGCGAGGGCCGTTGCTTGCGGTAGGTAGGCGGTGGGCGCATAAATAGCGGTGTTGGCGAAATCAGTGAAACTTCGCTGCTCGGGACGCAGTGGAACCGACAAGGCCTTGCGCCAAGTGTTGAGTGACAACCGCGCATGCGGATCATGCCTCAAAAACGCGAACGTATCAGATACCTGTACCAGGCTGGACGGCAAGGAGCCGCCCAAACGATGGTCTTTTTTTTCGGGAAAAAAATGGCCCTCGCTCACCTGCCAAGCCCGAAAAAAGTGGTTGGGCTCGTCGGGGGATTGGAAGGGTGGCACCAGCAGGGCGTAAGCAAATCCGATGCAACAAAGCAGCATACCAATCAGTTGGGTACGCCATGGTTTGGTAAGGCCCCACTTTGGTACGTTCATCTGACTAATTTTTATTTGAAACCAACCCGCAGTTACGTTTTGGAAACCACAAATTTGCGGGTCCCCCAAAGTTTTCCATTGCTTTTGCCGTAAGCGATGTACACGCCGGATTGGAATGATTGTAGGTCCAATGTTTCTGTGTGTTTGCCAAAGCCTTTGAATGTACGGCGCCAACATATTTTCCCGGACACATCGGTAATAAAGACCTCCGTGGCTTGGTTGGATTTCATGTTTTCAATGGCGATTTCGGTGCTGCCGGAAGCCGGGCTTGGTGTAACGGTGAGGCTGGGTGCTGCGATACCGCCGGGGGTGAACGTCGAAGAATTCTCACCGATGCGCAGAGAATCGAGGGGGAAACTCATGATGCTGCGCGCATGGGTGCCAGCCAGCAGCGTGCGTTTGGCAAGGTTCATATCCAGGTCATACACCGGCACAAAAGGCATGCCCGTACCGAGTCGTTCCCAGTGTTGTCCGCTGTTGAGGGTAACATATACACCGCCGTCGGTGGCAGCGAACAGAATGGAATCTTGGTGCCCGGCCAGTATTTGAAGATCATTGATGGCCAGGTTGGGCAGGTCGCCGGCGATGGGTATCCACGAGGCGCCGCGGTCGTCGGAGCGATGTATCCGCGCGGAGAAATCATTGTCCCGATACCCCGTATGCGAAACAAATACGCGGTTGGGATCACTCGGAGATGCTTTAACGGAAGACACATATCGGTCGGGTAGTCCGGCATTCAGGTTGGTGGTGGCCAGGCTGGTGGGGTTGATACGCCAGACATTGCCATCGGTGGTGCCCACATACACTTGATCGGGGTCGAGTGGGCTTTCGTCGAGGGTGCTGATGGTGTGAAAGCGTGCGCCGAAGATATTGCCATCGGTCAAGTCGCCGGTAATGGCAGACCAACTTGGCAGGTGTCCAAGGCCTTGGTAGAGCCGATATGTTCCGGTGTACAGGATATCGGTATTGTGGTGGCTTAGGATATACTGCATATCCCAGTGTCGGCGGTCGTTATCGTCGATACCAACGGTGGCATCGTCAAAATTCCCGCCATCTAGGGTGCCGCCAATGGCGCCGTTTTGATATTCGAAATAAAAAATATTGGGGTTGGAGGGGTGAAACAGCGCTTGGAAACCGTCACCGCCATACAGGTGTTGCCAGTCATCAATGGTGGAGGCATTACCGGCCACGGTACCGTTGTCTTGGGCACCGCCATAATAGAATGTAGGGTTGTGTGGGTTGTAGGCTACCCGGTAGAATTGAGTTGTCGGGATATTTTCTGCTCGATACCAGTTGTTGGCATCGTCATCGGTTCGGTACAGCCCGCCGTCGGTAGCCAGGAGGAAAGTTTCAGCGCTGAGAAAGGCAATATCATGGTGATCGGCGTGAACGCCCTGTTGCCACCCGGCGGCTTCGAACCAATTTTGGCCACCATTCAGGGATCTGAAGGAGGTTACACCTAAAAGCCAAATATCCTGATTGTTGTAGGGATTGATGCGTATTTGTCCAAAGTACCAGGCGAAATTACTTTGGAAGTCACTATTAAGGCCGTTTCCGGCATTGAGTTGCCAGGAATTGCCGCCATCGGAAGATTCATAGAGGCCCGAGAAAGTCAGGTTTTCACCGACATAGGAGGCAAATAAGTGCTGACCGTTGTTGGGATCAATACAAAGGCCAATACGGCATTGATTGCCTTGTGGCAGGCCGCCGGAAAGTTTGTTCCAGGTAGCGCCGCCATTGACGCTTTTCCAGATACGGGCATTGTTGCCGGAGATCAGGCTTTCTTGGTTGTTTCGAATACGATCCCATGCGGCGGCATACAAGGTGTTTGGATCATTGGGGGATACCACAAGGTCTATGATACCGGCTTCATTGGAAATGAACAGAGAAGGTTGCCAGTTGGGCGCTGTTGTTCCGCTTTTATAGAGCCCTCGATCGTTGTTGCGCTCGAAGGGCAGCCCCATGGTGGCGGCGTACAATTGGTTTGATCCTCCCGGGTTTACGATTATTTTAGAAATGATCCGGGTGTTTTCAAGGCCATAAGGTTCCCACGTTTCGCCCTTGTCGGTGCTCTTCCAGATTCCGTCGCCAATGAAGGGATAACCGCTGATGTTTGGATCGCCGGTACCGAGGTAGAGGATGTTTGGATCGCCGGGATCAATGGCGATATGGCCCACGGAGAGGAAGTTGTGGTCGTCAAAAATAGGGTTCCACGTTAGGCCTCCGTTGGTAGTTTTCCAGGCGCCGCCACCGGAATACCCCAGATAAATGGTGTGGTGGTCTATTGGATCCACGGCCATGGTGTTGATTCTGGCGCCGATGTTGCCGGGGCCTTGAATGGTCCAAGGAGCTAGAACGCCTTCATTTTCACCTCTTGGACGGGCAATGGCATCTGCCATACGAGCGTCTTCAAGGGCTGCAGTATAAGTTTCTATACTGGGTCGAAACAGCGGATAGTCGCGCATGGCGTAAAACACCTCTGCGGGGGTAAGTCCACTGTCGCGTTTTTCTTCGGCTTCGGGCTTGCTGGCTTGCTGGTTTTCTTTGGGTGTTTCCCGCATTTTCAGGATAAAAAAGGCTAGGAATCCGAGTACAGCCGCTGCTAGTACGACAATATTTCGGGCTGGAAAAACGGTTTTGTTTTGACGTTGGAACATAGCGCGTAAAGCAATTGGGAATGATTCTTTGAGTTTACAGCGCTAAGATATACGATTTGTGTGGTCTCTCATGCCGGCGCCACCGTCAATGTCTGAAAATGTCCAATATTGACGTGACAATTTGGCTTTTCAGACAATTATCAACGTTGAGCTCAACCGCGTTGTAAGAAACGGTATTATTTTTGGCACAAAAAGTATGCTGTCTTCCCTTGCGTATTATACGTTGGTACGCGATACATTCCGAACACAGGGCAACTCCATTGTTGCGCAGGGGCAGGTGCAGTATATGCGCCATCAGTTTGAGTTTTTTGGTCTAAAAATGCCACAGTGGAAGGCGCTCACGAAAACCATGCACCGGGAACAGGGCCTGCCCAAGGACGACGACTTGAAGCAGTTGGTGCGTCTGTGTTTTCAGGACGACCACCGGGAGATGCACTATTTTGCGTTGGAGACCCTGGAAAAAAGCATCCAGTATCAAGCAGCGGACTTCATCGAATTGTTGGAGGAGTTGATACTGACACGCTCGTGGTGGGACACCGTTGATTGGATCAACAAATTGGTGGGGCAGCATTTTAGGCGGTATCCTGCACTTATTCAACCGGTTACCGCGCGGTGGATGGCCTCTGAAAACAGGTGGTTGCAGCGTGTTTGCATGATTTTTCAGTTGGCTTACAAGGAAAAAACAGATGCTGAATTGCTTTTCGGGTTTGTGCGCCGCATCGCAGATTCCAAGGAGTTTTTTCTTCAGAAAGGGGCCGGCTGGGCCTTGCGGCACTATTCAAGAACCAATCCGGAGGGCGTCCGAAAATTTGTGGAGAACACCCAACTGGCGCCGTTGACGCGTCGAGAGGCGTTGCGGTTGATCAATGCCAAAGCATCGCAGGAATAGTGTTACCTCCTGCGCAGTATTTTGAAGTGCACTTGATTAGCCTGCTTGGGTTTTGAGGACAATAAATTTTCGGCCAATATAGATGGCCGCAAGTACGATGGTATAGGTGAACGTCGCTGTCATGGCTGTTGTCTTCTGTGCGTGAACAAATATCACAGTGGTAACGCTGTACCTACACCCAAGCGCTGCCTTCAAGGTTACTTTTTTTTAAAAAAAATAAGTAACTGGTTAGCGTGGTCGCGCCTGAGACAAAAATGTGGTCGTTTTTTTGCCAGGCGAAGCGGGTTTTTGTAGGTCGTAGCAAGTGCTACGGTGAAACAAATGGGCGAAGAAGGACGGAAAATGGGCCTTTTTAGGCCAGACAGCGTGCCACCCAACCAGTTACTAAAACTATTTGTCATACCCTGCTACGCTTTGCGCCTTCTTTACGCACTCCGCCGTTGTTTTCGGAGAACACGCCATTCAACGGCGAGGCCACTCACTCCGCAGTCGGCGGAGATGTCATCAACGGCATGGCCACTCACTTTGCAGCCTTTCTTGGTCTTCCCAACCAAAGACCAAAAGATTTCAAACCAACCCCAAGCGAGGCGGAATTTTGTCCGCTCCCCTGCGTTGGATTTCTGAATGGCTTCGGCTTGGCAAGCCTCCCACGAGCCCCATATTCCGCAACCGGTATTCATAACCACTGGTTGGCATGAAGATATTCAGGCCAGTGGTATCCAGCAAGGCGGCATGAATGATAACAGTTGTAGCTTTAGAAAAGCAATGCTCTTGCACACATCTTGGAGCCACATCACTGAATTGATTTTTTGTGTTTACAACGGTCGAAGCAAGTGTAGCGGAAGCTATGCGGTACACGTACATTTTGGCTTCCCGAAAACAGGTAGTTTTTCGACTGCGGGCCACTCAGATTCTTGGAGAGGCACCGGCTTTCTTCGGCAGCTTTTGAAAAAAAGTAAATTTTTTTTATTTTTTTTTGCGGCTATAAATACCCACCCTAAAGCCGATTTTTTCACCCTGACAATGCGTGGTATTGGGTGTCTTTAAAGGGCAAAAAACAAAACGTAATATTGTAGTATATTTTAATATGTTACCGTTGGTTGGTCTATACGACCGTTGGTTGTTTTTAGCATACTTGATAAATATATATTATGCGTATTGTAATTATATTGTTATAAACATCCTCCGCGAGCCCTGATAATTGCGTTCAAAACGAAAAATTCCGTCTTTTTGGCGGATGTTGTCGGCAGCATGCAGTACAACCTATTGGAGAAATATGTATTTTGGTGGGGAAATTGAAGGTGGGCTAGGACGCGGAAACCACTGGAGAAAATATGCTGATCTCAGACAAAATAAAAATTGGATGTTGTCTGTGTCCATAAATCACAATATCACATAAATCACAAATCACACAAATCATAGTTTAGACACTTAATGAGTGCCCTTGGCCACCGCCCTTTTAACAACGTAAAGAATTTGATAGGGCTTGCCTAGTCATTAAAGTGGCGCTGGTTCAAACAAACCCAATCGCGGCAGCTTGGGATTGGTTGTGGGGCCAAGGAAGAAATTGGGATTAGATGGGAACGCCACGCGGGGCAAAAAAGAACCTTAGATAGCTTGCGTATTTTGTATTGTTGGTAAGATTTAAGTACTCCGGACTGCGCATTTTGTATTGTTAGAAATTTTTATATTTTGAAAATAATGCTATATTCCCTTCAATATCAGTGTATTAATAAATAAAATCCAGTGTGATTACCAACGTCAGCCATTTTATATATTTGTATTCTTAGGACTGAAAGGTGCGTTTATTTGCGAGTTATGCGTCATGCTAAAAAACCGTTTACCGACAACTATTCGCAGAAAAAGTTTCAACTTGTGATTTTTTCACTAAATTTGCACTACTTTAAATATAAAAATATGCTAATTAGATTCACAGTTGAGAATTTTTTGTCATTCAGGGACAAGGAAGTGTTTTCATTAATTCCTGGCAAAGGAACTTTAAAGCCACAACATAAGTCAAAGCCAATAAAAGGCACATCTGTTTTAAAAACTGCGGTAGTTTTTGGAGCTAATGCTTCTGGAAAATCAAATCTAATAAAAGCCATAGAGTTTGGTAAAAAGCTTGTCCTTAAAGGCTCTAAAACTGAACAACCGATTACTTTTGACATTTTTAAACTAGATAAAAAATCTGTTAAAGACAATTCTAGAATCGAATATGAAATTCAACATAAAAACAAAAATTATGCTTATGGATTTGTCTTTAATTCAAAAGAAATAATTGAAGAATGGCTTTTTGAAATAAATAAAAAATCAGAAACAAAAATATTTGAGAGGAAGAACTCCAAGAATTTTGATTTGTCTTTTTTGAGCAAAAAGAACAAAAAGGAAGAAACCCAATTTATAGAATTTACTGCGAAAGGCACACCGAGAAACCAGTTGTTTTTAACCCAAATCAGAAATACTAATGTAACAGAAAACGTAAGTGATATTTCTGATATTTTAAATATTATTGACTGGTTTCAAAATGCTTTAACTGTTATTTATCCTAACTCAAAAAACATAGGGAAAAAGTTTGAATTGCTTGAAAATACAGATTTACAGAAATTGTTTACTGAAATGCTTGACTATTTTGACACAGGTATTGACGGTATTGATTTTAAAGAAATAGATTTCAATAAAGTAGACGTACCAAACGAGGTAAAAGAAGACATTAAAATTGACTTATTAAGTGATAAGTCAGAAAAAAAAGGTGCTTTTTTGTCTAATCCACAAGATGATAAGTATTATATCATTACCAAAAACAAAGAAAATGAATTAGAAGCAAAACTTCTTAAAACGAAACACAAAGTAATTGGAGGAACATTTGAACTATTTGATTTGAAAGACGAATCAGACGGGACAAGAAGAATAATGGATTTAATCCCTTTAATTATTGACTTTTTCAAGGGTGGTAACGTTTTTATTGTTGATGAAATGGAACGAAGTTTACATCCTAATTTGATTTATGACTTATTTGATTTCTTTTTATCAAAATGCGATGATATCAATAGCCAATTTATTGTTGCAAGTCACGAGTCTACACTATTAACGCAAAAGCTTTTACGTAAAGATGAAATATGGTTTGCTGTCAAAGACAAGCAGGGAGTAACTCATTTACATTCTTTGGAAGATTACAATATTAGATTTGATAAAGAAGTAAGAAGAGACTATTTACTAGGGCGTTATAAAGGAATTCCTAAACTTGGCAACAGAAATAAACTAACCGTTTTACCATTTAATAATGATTAGTTATGCCAAGAGAACCAATTCCATTAATCAGACAAGGTGGGCATATTGATGCCGAAAAATTGTTCGTACTCTCTTACGAAGGAACTGTTACAGAGAAAAAATATTTTCAAGACTTTAGGGCTTCTGTATATTTCAACAATAACGGACTAATTGAAATTGTTCCTCTAAAAAGACCTAAAGACAAAAGTTCTGACCCATTTAGCGTAAAAAAATTACTTAATTGGGCTAAGAAAGAATACGGTTTCAAAATATCAGATGAATTTTGGCTTATTGTCGACAGGGATGATTGGGAAAGTATTCATAAACTTAGTTTTGATGATTTAGTCGCTGGATGTAAAAAGGAAGAAAACTTTTATCTTGCAATGAGTAATCCTTGTTTTGAAATATGGTTAGTTTTGCACTTGAAAAACTTGAGTGAATTCACACAAGCAGAACAAAATTTACTTTTGGAGAATGCGAAAGTAAATAACTCAAAAAATCATATTGACATTGTTGTTGGCGAACTGCAAGGCGGTGATAGAGGTTACAACAAAAAGCCTAATCCAAATATATATTTACCCCTTACTAAGACAGCTATTCAAAGAGCTAAATCAATCGACAATTTAGAAGAGGACTATCCAAAATCAATTGGAACGCATTTATACAAATTGATTGAAAAACTAATCGACAATGAAAGTCCGAACGCCTAACAGCACCTACAAGAAATTGGCGGTTCAGTGGTTAAATGAAGCTTTGTGCTTCGTAGCAAGTTCAGTGCCGGCAGACAGTTTAGTGCTTCGAAATCGCCAACTTCTTGTAGCTGCAAACCGTTACAGGGCATTCTGCCTTGCTTGGTGTTCGCCAAGATCATCCCAATCGCCGCGCTTGGTGTTTTCACCAAGCGCCTACGGCGGAGTGAGTGGCGCATCTTCGCGTTGAAGTGATTGTTAAGAGCCCCGATTGTCGTGATTTCGCATTGGTGCCTCGAATCGGGGTGACTGTTCGCTGAAATGCCAAATATAGGTCAGAAATGGCCGCCTTATTCTTACT
>JBIPOY010000423.1:0-3293 GCA_044378705.1 Saprospiraceae bacterium | reverse complement strand
GGTAGCTATGTTGTGCACTGCCTTGTTTGCCGGTTTGATTGCCGGGCAGCGTGCCGGTATTATCGCACTCCTGATCATGTTGGTTTCACCGCGATTCTTGGGTGATTCGCTGATGAATCCCAAGGATATACCATTTGCAGCAGGGTATATCATGGCCATATACCACATGGCAGCAGTACTGAATAGAATGCCGAATCCACGGAGGATAAACTTGCTGGGGCTGGCGGCAGGGTTGGGCATTGCGTTGGGTATTCGAGCAGGAGGTCTGTTGTCTTTTGGCATCTTTGGGATGTTTGCAGGCTTACATTTTTTCTTCAGCAACGGCTTGTTTCGGTCATTTTCAGCGGTAAAGACGCTGAAAAAATACGCTATTTTGGTGGTTGGGGTGGTAGCAGTGGGTTATGCTTTTGCGCTTTTTTTCTGGCCTTTTGCACTGCAAAGTCCTCTTAATAATCCTTTTTTGGCGCTTTCAAAATTTTCAGAGTTAGAGGTTAAGATTCGGGTATTGTTTGAAGGCGTGAATGTAATGTCGGACAAGACACCGTGGTACTACCCGCTGAAATGGATGGCGTACACCATTCCGTTGTTGTCGCTGACCGGTTTTTTCGGTAGTCTTGTATTGTTGCCCAGGTTATTGCGGCGTTATCAGCCATTGTGGGTTTCTTTGGCGCTTTTTGGCGCAATTTTTCCGGTATTTTATGTGATCTATAAAAATTCTGTCATTCACGATGGCTGGCGACACCTCACTTTTGCCTATCCGACCTTTTGCGTTGTATCGGCTTTGTTTTGGAATGAGGCCATGAATATGCTTTCGGGCAAAAAAGTAGCCCAGTATGTTTTTGGTGGTATTTTTGGTATTTTAGTGTTAGCGCCCGGGGTGTTTATCGTGCAAAATAGGGCCATGCCCTATGTCTATTTTAATGAATTAATAGGCGGTACTGCCGGTGCTTTTGGGAAATATGAAACAGATTATTGGGGATTGAGTGTTCGGCAGGGTATTGAATGGATGGAAAAGGAAGGAATTCTTGGTCCGAACATGCCGGAAACGGTTGTTATCACCACCAACATGTATTATGCAGCGAAGCAACTGACGGCCAAATATGGTGACAAGGTGAAGGTGAAATACTATAAATGGGAGAAACGATGCGACGATGCCTGGGATTACGCGCTTTATCCCACAAGATTTTTAGATGGAGCAACCTTACAAAAGGGGAAATGGCCCCCGGACAATACCGTTCACCTCGTCACGGCCGGTGGCGCGCCAATTCTTGCGGTTCTCAAAGACAATGGAAAAAACTGTGCTTTTGGAATGGCGGCTTCCAAGTTGGGTGATTGGCCTACCGCGATTGAACGCTTCAAATCAGAAGTAGCCAATGTTTCCGACAACGATCTTGCATGGGCGAGTCTTGGACAGGCGTACCTAAGTGCCGGGATGTTGGAAGAGGCGAAAGACGCTGCCGAGAAAGCCATGGAAATCGCTCCCGACGACAGTCAGGCAAATAATTTGGTTGGTCTCTATTACCTGAACAAAAACGATGCCCCACGTGCCAAGGCGCAATTTGAATTGGCCATAAAACGGGAGCCTTCCAATGCAACCGCTTGGTACTTTCTTGGAGACATTGCCCGTAGAAATGGTGATGCACAATCGGCACTAAACAACCTGATGAAAGCCATTCAAATAGCGCCCAATTTCAAGCCTGCCTACGAGATGTCTGCCCAAATTTATGACGCGTTGGGCGACAGTGGTCGTGCCCAACAGTTCAGAAATGCTGTTGCCAAATAGAAAATATCCCAACTTTTGCCATGGCATGGTGTAAACGCCACGCTGTACAAGTACGCCTAAACAATTTCAACTTTGAATTTTAAACTTCTTTTTCCAACTTTTAGAAACCGGTATCTTTTTGTCCGTTCCCGGTTGAAACAATATGCTGCTGACCGGTCGTCCATGCTCCAAGGGCTCAATTTGGGCACCGGTGAGGGTGATTATGATCGAATGGTGGCAGGATATTGCCTACAACTCACAGGTTGCGACGTCAATGAAGAAGATCTGGCGCATGCTCGGGCGCTCAACGCCGGGGTGATGAACCTTCGGTATGAAGCGAACAATGCCTTGGCGCTCACCTACGAAGCCAATACCTTTGACTTGATCGTGAGCTGTGAAGTCATCGAACACGTGGGCGACCCTGAAAAAATGGTCCAGGAGATGTATCGAGTGATGAAGCCCGGTGGCATAGCGATTATGACGTTTCCCAGTCGAGAATTTCCGGTTACCTACGATCCGGTGAACCGAATATGGCAGATGCTGCGTGGAGCAGAAAGTCGTGCGTTTGTGGTATCCCAGGGAGCGTATGCTTTTGGGCACGATTACCTTATCGGGTCGGCTGATTTTAAAAAGTGGGCACTGTCTGCCGGATTTGAAATCCTTGAATTTAAAGGACTTAGCCGCCATTTGGTGGGGTTATTGGAGATGTATTGGACGGGTATGGTGCAGCGAATTTTTAAGAAGAACGCCGGCAATGTAACGTCGGATACAAAAGGTGGGCTCAAGATGAGGCCAAATTCTTCCAAAGAACCCGCCTTTGTTTTTGTGACTGATTTTTTGTTGGCGGTGGACCAAGGGCTGTTTGGCTGGACGAATCGGAGTGTTGGGAAGGGGGTTGTGCTGCGGAAGAAGTAATTTGAACCAAATAAGAAAGGGTTGGCCGGGCTGTATGCCCTGCCAACCCTTTCAGCGGCATCCACACACGATCCACTACAACGTTTCATTTTTAAAATCCCAATTATTGAGGAAACCTGTGTGGAAGTTGCCTTCCCTGAAGTCTTTGTTTCTCATCAGCCGTTGGTGAAAAGGCACGGTAGTTTTGACGCCCTCGATCACGAATTCGTCTAAGGCGCGTTCCATTTTGAGGATCGCTTCGTCGCGTGTGCGAGCGCGACAAATCAACTTAGCGATCATAGAATCGTAGTAGGGAGGAATGGTATAGCCGGCATACACGTGCGTATCCACGCGCACGCCATGTCCTTTTGGGGAATGGAAGGAAGTTATTTTTCCCGGACTGGGTCTGAAGTCATTGAAGGGATCTTCAGCATTGATGCGACATTCAATGGCGTGCATTTCAGGGAAGTAGTTTTTTCCTGAAATGGGCAGTCCTGCTGCGATTTTGATTTGTTCCTTGATCAGGTCAAAATCGATGACTTCTTCGGTCACGGTGTGTTCTACCTGAATACGTGTATTCATTTCCATGAAGTAGAAATTCCGGTATTTGTCTACCAGGAATTCGATGGTACCTACC
>JBIPOY010000099.1:0-9614 GCA_044378705.1 Saprospiraceae bacterium | reverse complement strand
AAAAAACCGAAATTTCACGTGATTTTACCCTCAAAAAAAATAATTTAAAAATAACTTCAAAAAAGTGATAACAAAAAAACAAAACAGACAACTATATAGTGTACGGTTGCTTGTTTGACTCAAATATCAGCAGTGTTAAGTTGCATCATATAGACTGTGATTAAAGTGATTTTGTAACTGGTTAGGTGGTCGCGTCTGAGACAATAAAGTGGCCATTTTTTGCCAGACAGCGTACCACCCAACCAGTTACTTCCGAAATATCAAATCATTACATCCAGTTTGTGACCGAAAAAATATGTACCCTTTCTAACCAAATCAAATTTATATGATTCCCCAAACCAAATTTTTTTCAATACGAGGACTAGTAGTGTTTATACTGCTCCAGATGGCGTTTTTTGCCTCGAAGCTTCAAGGACAGGATATTTGCCTAACGGCCAGTTGTGGACAAGTGGAACTCGAGTTGATTAGACAAGAGCAAAATGTATCTGCCCAATGCTTGCCCGCAAGTGGTACGTGTAGCGCTAACAACTTCTATCAGGTTACTTACAAAGCATATTTGCGGTATTCTGACTATCAATTGCCAACCCAAGGCACTTTTTCTCTTGGGTACAGTGAAATACAAATTGGATTAAATTTAGTCCAAGTATCTAACCCGCAGTTTTCACATTTTGATGCAACCACAACCCAATGCTTGTATAACAGCTCTCCCCAGGGAATGATGTGGAATGCGTTAAATACGGGTGACGAGGTGATTTTTCAGCCAACAAAAAATCGGATAGGTATCAATTTTCAAAATGGTAGTACCACCAGTGCTTGTGGAACTTCTTCAAATGGTGGGTCGAACCGTGTGCTAATGCAACCCGGCAAACCGCCCTTGTCACTGTCTCCTCCTTGCGCATTCGGTCAGAGATGCTTTTATACTGAAATTTTTACTGTTGTTGTAAATACGTATCCTGGCGAAACAATACGCTTCGATACGGATGCTCGCTTGTTTAAACCGTACGGAAGTGCGAGTGGATGTGATATCACAAAAGTTCTGAGTGGTAGTAATAGCGGTTTTTTTAACTTAGTAGTAGCGATGCCACCTTTATTTTCCACCAGCATTATCAATACCAATATAGGCGCGTCTCTGGCAGTTGGAACACCTGATGCGGACGGTACTGAAAATGTAAATGTTGTATTAACCAATACAAATGGGGCTGCGGTTAATATTAGTTTTTTGGAATTTGTTGTGATTGCAACCATAATGAATAACTCAGGGCCATTAGCCTATACCGGCAACATGCCTGATGAAGTTACCGTACAAGGGTCGCCAATAAAGTATCTTCGATATACCATTCAAACTCCGATCATGGTTAATGGCGGAGGAGGAACGTTCCCTTTAGGTACCATAAAAATTCCGCCTCCCATCCCCAATAATTTATCCTGGAGCTATTGTTTCACTCTAAATAATCCTCAAAATTTTAGAATAAAAACTGCTACAGGCGGCTGTACTAGCTTGAGTATTAATGCTCCGCCAGCCTGCAAAACCAATACACAGAATCCGCCATGTAGCCTGCCTTTGAATTTTACCATTTCTCCAGGTGAAATTTCCTGTGGTACTTCTACAGTAAATGTCGGTTTTAGAACTACCCTTCCACCGGCACAATATCAAGTGCAATCTTTGGAGTTTATACTCGATTTTACCTGGGCTTCTCCCGATATCAGCTTTAGCGGGGTAAACTTTTCGTCGGGCCTGCCTTTTGACTACATGGCTTGTGAGACAAATGGATGTTTCCCAAACAACAATGTCCAAAGTTGCCATACTTGGGATCCAGTGAATAAACGCCTTCATTTTTGTCTTTCTAATGGGCCCTATTATTTGAATTTACCCAATGGAGATGATGTAACTATGGGTTTTGTTTTTAATACACCAGAGGGAAAGTGTATAACTGGTGTAGAAGTTAATTACCTATTGGTTGCTTTTTCAGGAGGGTTCACAAACGTTTGCGTTCCTGCGATTGATCCTACCGATGGATTTGAGATTTGTGGCGGGGATTTAGTAGATATGGTGCAGGGTTTAATTCAAACGGAGAAATTCGACGGTGTAGAAGAGGTAGCGGTAACTTTTGAAGCAGCAACTGGAGGTAATGATTGCCCGGCACTTGTCTGTCAGGGAGGCTGTAGCCCCAAGACCTTCATGACCGGAGACCCAGGTCATTACATGTTCTCTTGCCAAGACTGCCCTAATTGTAACCGCTTCAAAGTTACGCCCGCGAAAGACGACAACCCGTTGAATGGCGTAACTACATACGATTTGGTGTTGATAAGTAAACACAATTTGGGTATAACCCAGTTATCATCTTCATATAATATGATTGCAGCTGATGCAAATAAAGAAAATGATATTACAACATTTGATATCGTAGAGTTGCGAAAACTGATTCTTGGAATTTACCAACACCTTCCCAAAAATACTTCTTGGCGCTTTTTTGATAAATCGAAAAAATTTACAATCATGTCAGACCCACTAAACCCATTTGTTGATCCGATTGGCACATGGGAAGTTATCAACTGCATTGAATTGCCCACATCTAACATAGATTTTGTAGCAGTCAAAATTGGGGATGTAAATAATACGGTTGTGCCCAACAGGCCTGAAAAGCGCCCTGTATCTTATATTTCCTGGCCCGCATTGCGTCCTGCTGTGGGCGAGGTCATTACGCTCCCCGTTTTTTATGAGGGAGCAAAAACCATAGAAGCACTGCAAATGGGCCTGCGTTTTGATCCTGCACGACTTCGTTTCCTGGGCGCTTCTCAGGGTGATATGGACAGCTATTTACCTGATAATTTCCACGTGGAGCCCGAACTGGGGCAGATACGCACTCTCTGGTTGCCCATGAATGAGCAATGGGAAAATATTGCTCCACACACCCTTTTATTCTATCTTAGTTTTGAAGCCATTGACAATATAAGTGGTCCTTTGCCCATGCGATTGGACAATATGCTGCTGGATGCAGCAGCCTGGACTACAGGCGGACGAGAGTTTTCACTTGAACAAAGCGCGCGTGTAAGAGAACGTTTTGAACAAACCAGCGAACTGATTGCTACATTACGACCTGTGCCCACTGCCGGACAAGCCTTCTTGAGCATAGAATCGCAAACAACAGAACCCTGCCGAATTGCGATCTACGATGCATTTGGAAAACAATTGGTTTTGAAGGAAATAACCCTCAATAAAGGCAGGCATGATATTTCACTTCAGGAAGCTGAGGGCCTGCCTAAGGGTGTATATATGTGGAAGGTTTTCACACATAGCGCCAAAACGCAGGGACACCTCATCAAAATTTAGTCTGGTAGCTCTTATCAGTTGTTATAGCCAACGCAAAGTGGTTTTGAAAAATGAACGATCATAATCTCTTAAAATCAAGGAGTTTTAATCACTCAAATCATCAAAATCACTTTGTTCACAGTATAAATTCCCCCCTAAAGCGGGTTCTGTCTGGGAAACCTGATCGAACCCGCTCAGGTGGGCAAACTTTATTTCTTATGAAAAAACTACTACTTCTGGCCTTGATCACCTGCCAATTTTCATTAGCATCTCAAACCAGCTTTTACGTAAAACCTACCGCTTCCGGTTCACACAACGGCTTAAGTTGGCAAGATGCGTTCACACAATTAAATGTAGCGCTTTCCACCGCCCAGGCGGGTGATGAGATATGGGTGGCCCAAGGAACATACTATCCCGCCTCTGATGCTGACAGAAGCAAGTCCTTTACTCCTCCCAGTGGCATAAAACTCTACGGAGGATTTACGGGTAGTGAAACGGATATAAATCAACGAGATTGGCAGGCAAACCCTACTATCCTTAGCGGCGACATTGGTGTTTCGGGTGACAGCACAGACAACACTTATAATGTTGTCTATATGCTTCAGCCAGACTCGACTACCATACTGGACGGATTTGTAGTCGCTTATGGCCAAGCGGATAATTTGACCATGTCTGCACACAACAGAGACCGATTTGTCTGTGGCGGAGGTCTCTACATGGAATCTGGCGACTGGGACGCATTTGCGACGATACAGCATTGTCGATTTTACAAAAACAACGTCCATTCACAAGGTGGCGGCGTTATGTTAAACGGTACCCTCACTGGGCGGATGGCGCCCAAGTTTATAGATTGCATATTTGAAAGCAACTATGCCGGAGATTTTGGTGGAGGAGGAATGAGTAGATATGGCGGCAGTGGGATTGAACGAGGAGAGGAGTTGAAAGGCTGCACTTTTGTGAAAAACAGTACCAATAAAAGAGGTGGCGCACTTTATTACGCGGATACAAAGGGCATAAATACCATTGGCATAAAATCCTGTAATTTTACACAGAATTATGCAAAAGTAGCCGGTGGAGGGATTTTTCTTTCTTTAGGCAAGCAGGAGACTGGCGGCGTTTATATACACCATTCCAATTTTACAGAAAATAGCTCTGATGGTACTTCAGCACTAATTTTATTTACCAATGGCTTGGAATTTGAGGGGGATTTTGAACTAGATAGTTGCGTTTTTGAAAGCCATATTGGTATAGGGTCAGGCAATAATAGGTCTGTAATATATACAGATATATTAAGCACATCAGGGTCTGAAATTAGCATAAAGAATACAAGTATGTCCCAAAATAATAGAAGTCTACTTTCAATAACTTGGGGAAATGCTAATTTAAAAGGGTGGAATAATTTGTTTAAAAACAATATAATTGATGAAACTTTGAGATTTTCTTCCTTAAGTAGCAATAGTTTTATAAATTGTACTTTCAAAGACAATCACGCTAGAAGAATTATTAGAGAATCATTTACACCTAGCGATAACATCCGTTCTTTAACATTCGAAAATTGTATATTTGAACATAATACGCTTGAGGAATATTTCTTTATAACCAACCCTAAGTCGGTTAAAGTGACAAACGCTTCATTTTTATTCAACACTTTCCAAACGCCAAATCTGATTCCCTTTATGAGTCCAGATAATGTAGATTCATTAATCTTATACAACAATTTATTTACAGATTCACTATATAAATATTCATTTATATATACTTTCACAGACCCTAAATATGTCTATCTGTCGCATAATTTCTTCTCTAAATTCAGTTGTACCGGCCTGCCCGTCAACACCCATTGCGGCCCAGGCAACCTGTTCGACTTCGACCCTCAATTCATTGATCCAGCCAACCATGACTACCGCCTCCGGCCCTGTTCTCCTCTCCTAAACGCCGGCTCTAATTTAGCCGCAGCAGGCATTCTAACCGACCTCGCCGGCACTCCCCGTATCCAGGAAGGCACTGTGGATATCGGGGCCTATGAATCGCCGAGCTTTACCCTGGCCAGCGTGCCCATCATTAAACCGGCTTGTGTTGGAGCGTCCAATGGTAGCATCTCGGTGGAGCCGGTTTTCGGTTGTGAACCCTATACCTACAATTGGCTGCCTGCCGCCGGAAACGGACCAGAACTCAACGGTCTGCCGCCCGGCAATTACCTGCTTACCATCACCGACGGCAGCGGCCGGCAAATCCTGGATACCCTGAGTGTTTCCTCCGCGCCTACGCCGGAGCTCTCGCCCTTTAGCACCGATGTGCAATGCAGCAACGGATTGGGTGGCAGCATTGCATCGGGCATTGCAGGTGGCACGCCGCCTTATCATTTTGAGTGGCTGCCCACTGCTGCCGATACTTCGTATCGCTCTGCGCTCCCACCCGGCAATTACGCCCTCACCGTCACCGATGTCCATGGTTGCCAGGATTCTGCCACCACGAGCATCGCCCTGCAAGGCATAATCAGCCTAATGGTAGACGGGCAGGTGATTCCCTGTCACGGAGAAACCGGCTGGTTGTCGGCTACGCCGGTGACCGGAGCGGCGCCTTATCAATGGCTCTGGCAAGGCTGGCCGGGCACGGATTCTCTGGCTCAGCCGCTGGGTCCGGGGCAGTATTCGGTTACAGTCACGGATGCCTTTGGCTGCACAGCCAGCAATACGTTTCCCTTCCTGAACGATCCGAGCCTGCTCACAGCCAGCATCGATTCCGATCCGCAAACCAACCTGAACATGCCCAATGGCGCAGCGGAACTGACCAGCGTGGGTGGAGGCAGTCCGGCATTTCCGCCCTTGGCGCCTTATCAATACAACTGGAGCAATGGCGGCATGGAAGCTTTCATCGGCGGACTAACGGCAGGGACCTATACCGTAACCATCACCGACAAAAACGGCTGTACCCTGGCCCTGGAAGTGCTGGTAGACCTGATGGTGGGTACCCAAGATCCCAGCGCACAGGCCCTGCTGATTTATCCGAATCCCGCCACAGATTGGCTGCGGGTGGTGTTGCCGGCGCAAATCGGCGCTTGTACGCTGGAGCTGCTGGATGAAAGCGGACGAGTATTGCGCTCGCTACAGCTGCCCAATGGAGGGGGCATGGGGCAACTGGATTTGCAGGGATTGGCTCGTGGGAGCTATTGGGTTAGGGTGGTGGAAGGGGAGTTGGTGGTGTTTGGGAGTTTTTTGAAGATTTGAGTTTTTAACAGGAAAACAGGAGAATTTAGAACAGGAGAATGTAAAAGTGTATGGCTCGGCGGGGCTTGGGTTTCCCCGCCGAGCCTTCGCCTTTATTTGACCCAGCGCCACTCTAGAAGGGTGAGATGTGTCAATTTCGCCGCACACTTTTTTGTAAATAAAAAATGTTCCGTTCAGGTCTTTTAGGATGCTCGTTTTCCACATTTTAATACCCTTGACGGGCAAAAATCATTTAAAATTTTTGTCCGGCAGAGGGTTGTTAAAATTGTGGGAAACGAATCTTTACCGTCAATTTTATTACCCGTTAACCGGGGTTTGTTGCCACTGCGCCCATTTTTGCTCAAACAGTTCAGGGGTTTGATAGTCAATTCCAGAATGTCTGCGCTTGCGATTGTAGTAAATCTCGATGTACTCAAATATCTCGGTGTAGGCATCTTCAAAAGACTCGAACACGCCTTTTCCGATCAATTCTGCTTTGAAACGACTGAACAGGCTTTCGGCCATAGTATTGTCGTAATGGTTGTCTCTGCGTGTCATACTCTGTAAAAAACCATGATCCCGTAGCAATTTTCGGAACTCTTCGGAGGCATATTGGCCTCCGCCATCGCTGTGGACAATCAAGCCTTCGGGTAAATTCCGGCGATCAATTGCTTTTTCTAAAGCACTCATTACCAAACGACTACGCATATTATCTGCCAATTCCCAGCCCACGATCTTCCGGCTGAACATATCCTGCCAGGTGGCCAAATACAAGAAACTACCGTCGGCCATCGGAATATAGGTGATGTCTCCTACGAACACCTCTATTTGGGCGGCTCGGCGACGCCCTTTCCAACAAAAGGTTCCGGTTCCGTCCCAGTCTGTGATCAGAATTCGTCGTTTTAGGAACATAGCTTTTGGGCTGTATAGCCACCAAACCTTGCGCTTTCATTAGGGTAGCAGTTTGGTGCCGACCAATCCGCAAGCCTTGAGCCTGTAATTCTTTGCTCACCCGTAGCGCCCCATAACGACGGCGATGTTCCTCAAATACCTTTTTGACCCGCTCACTCCGGTTCATTTTTTCTATGCTTAAAGTGTAACTCTCGCCACGTTTCCAAGCATAAAACGAACTAAAACAAACACTTAGAGCCAAACACAATGTCCGGATAGAATATTCCACCGACAAAAAAACAATCACTTTGTACACTTCCCTCAGGTCGTCCGTCCGAAGATGACCAAGGCTTTTTTTAAAATGTCACGCTCCATTTCCACTTGCCGAAGCGCCTTGCGAAGGCTCTCTATCTCGGTATCCCGATCCGTTTCTGCGGATGAATACGCTGACTTTTACTCCGCTCGCCATTTGTACAGCAGATTCTCCCCAATGCCCAACGAGCGGGCAACCTCTGCCGTGCTACGACCGGCAGTGACCATGCGCAGCGCTTCCGTTTTGAAGCCTTCGTCGTACTTGCGACGTGTTTGTTTCGATTGCTTTTTCTTTTCCATAAACACACAAAGTTAAAAGAGTTTTGTGTGCGGAAAAATTAGACAGTCTCACTTATCCAAGCACTACAAGTCAGACCTTTGATAAAACGTAACTGATTCCGCCTCGTCAGGTGTTCCTTATGGCCCTCCCAATCGCCGCGCTTGGTGAAAACCACTACCACTAACAGCGATTGGGCAAAAGTGGCTCCGCAGACACATTGGTGATTCATCAAACATTTGTGCTGAAATTCGCCACCTTTGCCAAGCCCGAAACCGTTAGCGGTCATTGCAACGGACGACACAAACTGAAACTACAGACAAAAAAAATAACAATATTGCATGAGAAAAATAATAGTCGTCGCAGGTGCGACAGGAAATCTAGGCGGTAAAATTATACAGGCATTGTTAGCCAAAGATGTTGAAGTGCGGGCAATTGTACGTTTAGAAACGGACATCAATAAAATAAAAGACTTAGAACAAAAAGGCGTCAAAGTCTTTCCGGTGGACACAAGCAATCAATCCGAAATTTCAAAACATTGTATAGGGGCACATTGTCTCGTATCAGCTTTGGCGGGTTTAAAAGAAACGGTCATTGACACTCAAAAAATATTTTTAGACGCTGCTGTTCAAGCAGATGTTCCAAGATTTATTCCAAGCGACTATTCAAGTGACTTTACAAACTTGAAAGAAGGGCAAAATCGAAATTTAGATTTCAGGAGAAAGTTTCACGAGTACCTTGACAAAACACCTATCAAAGCAACGACTATTTTTAATGGTCCTTTTATGGATTTGTTAACGACAGATATGCCTTTAATACTTTTCAAACAAAAATGGATTTTATGTTGGGGTAATCCAAATCAAATGTTAGAATTTACAACTACAGACAATGTTGCTGAATATACAGCAGCAGCTGCCGTTGACGACAATACACCAAGATATTTGCGCATTGCTGGCGATAAATTAACCTGCAACGACTTTGTGAAATTGCTTTCAGAACTTACAACAAAAAAATACAAAATATTCAGACCAGGGGGCATTAGCCTTCTAAATTTTCTAATCAAGGTGACAAGATTTTTTTCACCTTCAGAAAACGAACTTTACCCAGCTTGGCAAGGAATGCAATATATGAGAGACCTAATGGAAGGGCGAATTATTTTTCAAAAATACGATAACGACAGATATTCATACATCAAGTGGACTTCTGTAAAAGAATTTTTAATCAACGAAAAAGTAAACCTTAAATAATTGTAACTGGTTAGCGTGGTCGCGTCTGAGACAAAAAAGTGACCATTTTTTGCCAGACGAAGCGGATTTTTGTAGGCCGTAGCAGCGCTACGGTCAAAAAAATCTGCGAAGTATGGCGGAAAATGGGCCTTTTTGGGCCAGACAGCGCGCCACCTAACCAGTTACAAATAATTATAACTGGTTAGCGTGGTCGCGTCTGAGACAAAAAAGTGACCATTTTTTGCCAGACGAAGCGATTTCCCGCTGCGCTTGGTGTTTTCACCAAGTACAAACGACGGAGTGCGTGAAATATCTTGGAAAAATAACAATAAGGCGGCCATTTCTGACCTATATTTGGCATTTCAGCGAATAGTCACCCCGATTCGAGGCAC
>JBIPOY010000422.1:0-3310 GCA_044378705.1 Saprospiraceae bacterium | reverse complement strand
TATGGTGCCGGTATATGCCTACGGACCCATGTCATCGTTGTTTTTGGGCCAATACGACAACACAGCCATATACAAAAAAATGCTCCAGGCTTTGGGAAAAGAGATACAGCACTAATACCCAAACCGTTGCAAAGCCTTGTCGTCATCGCGCCAATTGTCGCGTACTTTCACCGTAAGTTCCAGAAACACCTTTGTTTTGAGAAAACGTTCGAGATCGAGCCGTGCGATGGATCCTAGTTTTTTGATTGCAGCACCACCCTTCCCGAGCACAATGGCTTTTTGTGTTTCACGCATAACAAAGATAGTAGCCTGAATCCGGGCGATATCTGCTCCGGCGGTGGTTTTCCCTTCCTTAAAATCTTCTACCACTACTTCTGTGGAGTAAGGAATTTCATCGCTGAAAAGCAGGAGGATTTTTTCACGAATAATTTCGCTGACAAAAAATCGCTCCGGACGGTCCGTCAGTTGATCAATGGGGTAATAGGGCTCCCCTTCCGGGAGAAAACCAATAATTTTTTCCAGTAAACTTGCTGCATTGGGCTCTTTCAATGCCGAAAGTGCCAGTGCGTCGGTAAAAGCAATGCGCTTGCGCCACCAGCCTGTAACATCTTCCGCTCTTTGCGCTGCCACAAGATCTTTTTTGTTGAGGATCAGCAAAATTGGAACATCCGTTTTCTTCAGCACCTCAATGACAGGGTTGTCATCCTCGAGTTCCTCGGTCAGATCAAAAACAAACAGCATCAGATCAGCATCTTCCACGGTTCCTTCTACCGAGCGATTCATCGCTTGGTGCATCCTATAATTGGGCTGCTTGACATACCCCGGCGTATCAGAAAAAACAATTTGAAAACCTTCGCCGGAGAGAATACCGATGATACGATGTCGGGTCGTTTGGGGCTTATGGGTAATGATGCTCATGCGCTCTCCCACCAGCGCATTCATCAGCGTTGACTTACCGGCGTTGGGTCTGCCAATGATATTGACGAACCCTGAGCGAAATGGCAGTTCCGGGTGGTTGGCAGTTGTTGGATCGTTGTTGGTAGGCTCCAAAGTATAGGGGGTTAAATAGTCGTTACTTCAAATAGTGGCCACTTCAAGTCAATTCCACATTTTCCACGATTTCCAAACCGTAGCCCATCAAGCCCATCCGACGCCGTGGGTGGTTGGTGAGCAGGCGGATTTTGCTGATGTGAAGGTCACGAAGTATTTGTGCCCCCACCCCAAAATCCTTTTTTCCCATCGGTGAGTGGAGTTCAAATTTCTCTACCTGCCCTTCTTCTGTCAGTTGTTTGTAGTGGTTCAATTTTGCGAGCAGGCTCCCTTTATCGTTTTGGCGAAGATACACAAAAACACCACGACCCTCCTTGGCAATACTTTTTAGGGCATTGTTGATTTGGGTACCATAGTCTTCCAACAGCGTGCCGAGGATATCACCCGTCTCTGACGACGAATGTACCCGTACCAATACCGGTTCTCCGGGCTCCCAGGCGCCTTTTTTAAGGACGAGGTGGCTGTCTCCACTCGTGAGGTCTGTGTACGCAATGGCTTCAAATTCTCCGAAGATAGTGTGTATGTTGGTTGTCAAATCGCGTCTAACGATGCGTTCGGTGCGCATGCGGTAGGCTACCAAATCATCAATTGAAATGATTTTAAGCCCATGATCACGGGCTACGTCCATCAATTGGGGTAAACGGGCCATGGTACCATCTGCGTTGAGTATTTCTACCAGCACCCCCATGGGGTAAAGTCCGGCCAACCTAGCCAAATCAACCGCCGCCTCTGTGTGCCCGGTCCGGCGCAATACCCCCCCCGGTTTTGCCCTCAGAGGGAAAATATGCCCGGGGCGAGCAAAATCACTGGCTTTGGCCTCCGCTCGGGTAAGCCAACGGTTGCCCATCGAGCGATCATAGGCACTGATACCGGTAGAACACCCCTGGCCAATAAGGTCAATACTGACCGTAAAAGCTGTTTCGTGCAGGGCCGTGTTCGAACTCACCATGAGGTTTAGACCAAGTTCATCGGCACGTTTTTCTTCCATGGGCGTACAAACCAAGCCCCGGCCGTGGGTAGCCATGAAATTGATAATTTCAGGCGTGATGGTCTCCGCAGCGCAAACAAAATCGCCCTCATTTTCCCGGTCTTCATCATCTACTACGATGATGACGCGTCCTGCGCGAATATCGGTGAGGGCTTCTTCGATCGTATTAAGTTGTATTTTAGACACTTTTTTGAATTAATTAGAGCGTGTTCAGATGTGTATGCGGTGGCGAAGGTGCGCTTATTTTTGTAACTGGTTCGGTGGCGCATTGTCAGGCCCCAAAAAGCCCCACCGCGTGCGCAATTTTTTTTGATGAACGATCAAAAGAAATTTTGGCAAAGTTACTGGGTTGAAGGCGAGGCGGAAGCATGATTTTACAATTAAATTAACAAACTACCACATACTTTGGCGCAATTTTTTGTTGTATTATTGCGAGGTGACTGGTTAGCGTGGTCGCGTCTGAGACAAAAAAGCGGCTATTTTTCCAGACAGCTTGTCTTTGAAGCCATTGTCTTAGCAATTCTTTTGAAAATCAGTCGTTCAACGAAACATTTTGCGTAAAATACGTATTGTAGTACAAGAACTTTAGTAAAACAATCTAAACCCGCTTAAACCTTTAATACTATGCGTCAGTTAAAAATTGCGCACAAAATTACCACCCGAGAAAGCCAAGCGCTGGACAAGTACCTCAACGAAATCAGTAAGTTGCCCATGCTCACCCCTGAAGAGGAGGTGCGCTTGGCGCAACGCATTCGCGAAGGTGACCAAGACGCCTTGGATGCCATGACCCGCGGAAACCTTCGTTTTGTGGTATCGGTGTCCAAACAATATCAAAACCAAGGACTAAGCCTTTCCGATCTCATCAATGAGGGGAACGTTGGTCTTATCAAGGCTGCCCGTCGATTTGATGAAACCAAGGGCTTCAAATTCATTTCTTACGCCGTTTGGTGGATCCGGCAGAGCATCTTGCAAGCCATCGTAGAAAACAGCAGAATCGTAAGGATGCCGCTCAACAAGGTCGGATCTTACAACAAGGTAAACGATGCATACATCTCTTTTGTTCAGCAATTCGAACGAGAACCTTCCGACGAAGAACTGGGGGAGGTATTGGGACTTTCCGAACGGGAAATTCAAAACTTATTCAGGAGCGGATCCAGACACGTATCGTTGGATGCGCCACTCAACGGACTAGAAGAAGGAGAAGCAACCATGCTGGACATCATGATGCCGGAAAGCGGCGGAGAAGCCGACTACAACCTCATGGCACAATCC
>JBIPOY010000098.1:0-9625 GCA_044378705.1 Saprospiraceae bacterium | reverse complement strand
TTTGTGGGAGAAGGTGCGAATATCGCGCACAACAGCGCAAAAATGCTCCGATTTTGGGCAATTTTCCTGAACAGAAGCCAACTCGTCGAGTATTTGCAACATGGGTTCAAGTTCCTTTTTCTTTCGATTGATGATAATCTGGCGCACCACCGTCCACATATCTTTTTCAGCGAAATACACGTCTTTGCGTTCACTGACACGCGACTCACGGTACACCAAACCCCATTCCATCAGAGCACGTAAGTTCATACTCACATTCCCCGAGGAAATATCCAATTGCGCCTTCACTTGTTCTGCGGTAAGCGGATCCGGAGCAATCAACAGAAGTGCGTGCATTTGAGCCATCGCCGGAGGGATACTCCAACTGCTTGCCAAACGGCCCCATGATTCGATGAATTTTTGTTCGCCTTCTTGGATGTCCATGATCAGATTCGTTTCAAAAAATATTCTTTTTTGCTAACAGTATTTGGCTAACAACGATTTTTAATACAATATGTTCAAATGCGCAACTGCTGTGGTGAAATCCCCAACCGTCAACAAACATTCTTTACACAACAGCTCCACAGGTCAATGGTTTGTTGTTTACAAAGGTAACGGGTTGGGTGGTTGCATCTTAGACAAAAAAGTGGACCTTTTTGGGCCAGACAGCGTGCCTCCCAACCCGTTACTTACAAAGAACGTTTTTGGGAACTAACCACTGAAAAAGATAAGAACTCTCTGCGAACAACTACTTTTGCAACACCAATCAGACAACAAGCAACATCGCAATGCAACACTACATGGATATTCAAGCACTCAACCAGCAAATTATGGTGGAAAGTGCTTTCGTTGAGCTCCTCAAAACAGAGACGTCAAAGGTCATCATCGGCCAGGAACAAATGATTGAACGGTTGCTCATCGGCCTGCTTACCAAGGGTCATATTTTGCTGGAAGGCATGCCAGGATTGGCCAAAACACTCGCCATCAAAACACTCGCACAGTCGGTAGATGCGCGTTTCAGCAGAATACAATTTACCCCCGACCTATTGCCGTCAGATGTAATCGGAACAATGATATACAACCCTGCCAAATCGGAGTTTACCGTCAGAAAAGGACCGATTTTCGCTAATTTTGTCTTAGCTGACGAAATTAACCGTGCTCCGGCCAAAGTGCAAAGTGCCTTGTTGGAAGCCATGCAGGAAAGACAAGTAACCATTGGAAACGAAACCTTTCACCTTGACGAGCCTTTTCTGGTATTGGCCACCCAAAACCCCATTGAACAAGAGGGCACCTACACCCTTCCGGAAGCACAGGCCGATCGTTTTCTACTAAAAGTCAAAATTAGCTATCCCACGAAAACGGAAGAGCGGGATATTGTGCGGCACAACCTGAGTGGCGATCAACCTGCTATTCACCCCGTGGTATCTGCTGCAGCCCTGTTACGGGCACGAGAGGTGATGCACGGCATTTATATGGACGAAAAAATTGAGCAGTATATCTTGGATATTGTTTTTTCAACCCGCACTCCAGCCGACTATGGTATGCCTGAACTGGCGCCCTTGTTGCAATATGGCGCCTCTCCCCGCGCCAGTATTGCCCTTGCTCAGGCCTCGCGCGCGCTGGCTTTCCTGCGCCACCGAGGCTATGTGATTCCCGAGGATGTACGTGCCATCTGTCCGGATGTGCTCCGCCATCGCATCGGCATCACCTACGAAGCAGAAGCAGAAAATGTAACACCGGAAGATATCATCGAAAAAATTCTGAATACTGTTGAAGTCCCCTAAAGCAATCCTACCCCTATGACGATTCTTGTTACCGGTGCCAATGGTCAAGTTGGCCAGTGTTTTCGAAAATTGACGCCGCTCTATCCTGACTGGCATTTTTATTTTGCAGGATCAGAAGACCTGAATATTGCAGACCAGCGGGCTGTGAAACTATTTTTTAATGCCAACCCGAGGGTGGAATGGGTGATCAACTGTGCTGCGTATACCGCCGTTGACAAGGCCGAAAACGAGGCGGCCAAAGCCCGGGATATTAATGTGAAGGGCGTCGAAAACTTAGCAAAGGCCTGCGCGAAAACAGGCGCTCTACTGATCCATTTCTCCTCCGATTACGTGTATCATACCCGCCAAAACACACCGTTCAAAGAGAACGACCCCGTGCAACCAAAGGGGGTGTATGCGCGTACCAAGCTTGCCGGTGAGCGTGCCGCAACCCGCATTCACCCGGAAGGAACCATGGTCATTCGCACGTCGTGGGTGTACGCACCAGTTGGGCAAAATTTTGTGAAAACCATGCTCCGGTTGGGTAAAGAACGCCCCGAACTCAGGGTGGTGGCCGACCAAATTGGCACCCCGACCTATGCACCGGATCTTGCCTTGGCCGTGTTGCAGATGATGGAAAAAGTAGCTGCCGGAACATTGGACCGCGTTTTAATTTCCGGCATTTGGAACTATTCCAACGAAGGCGTTGCCAGTTGGTATGATTTTGCACAGGCCATTTTTGACCTTTCCAACGTTGATTGCCACGTTGTGCCAATCCAAACGCAGGATTACCCCACCCCGGCACAACGACCGCCTTTCAGCGTATTGAACAAAACAAAAATAAAAACTTCCTTTGGAATCGAAATTCCCCATTGGCGAAAAAGCCTGGAAAAATGCCTAGTAGCATTGGCTGAATGACGCTAGGTGGTGACCATCGCCGAGGGTATTGAACGGTGGAAAAAGGCATCCCGAAAACCCAATCATTTTTGATCTAAATTGTTCTGTATTAACTGGTTAGCGTGGTCGCGTCTGAGACAAAAAATGGGCCTTTTGGGGCCACACAGCGTGCCACCCAACCAGTTACGTTATTCTTTGACTACTCGGTGAAGACCTTAACCAGATATTTTTTTGAGACAATAGCAACGCGGCACCAAGCAGCACTTTCTGATCCTGATTGCCAGCCAGCAACCAAAAATCAACTCGCTCGCACCCACCGGATTACTGAACTTCAACGGGGTAATATGGGGTTCGTGGAAGGCTTACGTTGGATTGTCCGAGACTACCCCTTCAACCCATCCAAAAATTGTAGGGTCTCGTCTAAGCCGTTGATGATCTGAGCGTTGGATGGCAGCGTTACCGGGGTAATAAACAGTTGCGCTCCGGTGAGTAACAAGGATCCATCGCCAATACTTTCGGCTGCATGTTCAATATAATCTTGAATGGACTGCCTAGGGATAGGGTCTTGAAGGATGGTGAGTACGTATTCAGGGCGCAGCAACCGACACGCATCCTTGAGATCACTCAAATTTACGCTGGATCCGAGGTAAACGGCTTGAATTTTCCGCACGCGAATGAGGTATTGCACAAACAGAAGCGCTAACTCTTGTGGTTCGCCTTCGGGGGAATAAAGTACAATTCTTTTTAAACAGGGCCCTGCTTCAATGGGGGGCAACTGATCGATGGTGCTCATCAATTTTCGCCGGATCAACTGACCCATAAATTTTTCCTGTACCGGGTTGATGCTACTGGTGAGCCAGAGTACGCGCAACTTATCCAAAAATGGATACACAAGGCCCAACATGGTCTGTTCAAAACCATAGTCCTCCACATAGTCCGAAAAAACAGCCTCAAAAGCGGTTTCATCAAGGTCTATCATGGATAAGGTAAGCGCCTCAATCTGACTGTTTACACTGGCTTTGTTTTGGGTAATTTCGGCACCCTTGGCAGTAATTTCATCGGGGTTCATCTTTGCCAACTTACTTATTTTCAAGCCATTGCGATTGAGCAACGCAATATTGAAAAGAAGCCGCAAATTTTCGTCGGTGTAGTATCGGATATTGGTACCTGTTCTGGCTGGCGTAATCATGTGATAGCGCTGCTCCCAAATACGTATGGTGTGCGCTTTGATTCCGGTTAATTTTTCCAGATCGCGAATTGAATAGATAGCCATGAATATGCCAACAGAGACGAATGAAACACATAAACAGCCAATTATGATAATTGTTCTGAAAACACCAATAGTATTGACGCTATTTCTGGCGCTTCTCTGATTTTATTCCATAGTGAGCGTTACCCGGCGGTTCCACTTCCTATTTTCCGGCAAATCACGCCCCTTGCCGGTCAGAGAGCCATCATCCTCCGCGTTGGGTGCCGCAGGGTCTGCTTCTCCAAACACCTCCATCACCATTCTGTCGGCCCTCAGCCCCTTGTATATCAGGTAATCTCGCGCAGATCGGCTCCGCGTGCCTGCCAATTTTAAATTTGCCTGTCCATCGCCTACCCCATCCGTAAAACCCTGTATCGTCAACACGAGGGAAGGCGTTTGCATCATTGTTTGATACACCGCATCCAAAGTTGCCTTTGATTCGGGCGTAAGACCCGATTGTGCAAAATCAAAGTAAATGACGTGTCTGGACGGATCTCGGGTTGGGGCCTGCACAAACACTACCCCATCGTGGATATAAGGGCAATCTACCTCGGAAAGCACGCGCAAAGCCTCTTCATCGAAGACGAGGGCGTTGGGAAATCCTTTGTTGATAGCGTCCTGCTGAACCGCTTCCGCCGCCTCACGGGTGTCGTAGTGGCCGGCGGAATACCAGTATATCCCGGATATATCCACCCGCTCACTGTACGTTTCAATGCCCCTTTCTTTAAAAATTTCTTCCGGCAACCGCTGGCTGTACGCCGCCAATTGTACCCGAAAAGCTTGCGCCTGCAACAACTGAAGCGACCCCAGAAAGAAAAAAACAGCCGATGAACTTCGTGTTCGTAACATGGTTGAAGCACTGTTTTGGGTTGACAAAAACTACTCCGGAATCCGAATCAGATACGTTTTCCCGTCCTTGTTGGTAAGTTTGCTGTCTATCAGCCAGGGATTGTACAGTTTTAACATTCGGTAATGGATGCCATTCTCCCGGGCGAAATCACCCCAACTGGCTACCGCGCCCTTCACTTCCACCGTCTTATACCCGGTAATGGGCGGGTACAAATGTTCTTTTTCTATTTCATAATCAAAGTCGGTTGGGTGCTCCATTACTTCCTTAATGGCTACGATGCGGAAAGGATAGCGCATGGTTTCATCCGCGGCGAGGTTGAGTTCAAAAAATGACTTGGCCCTTTGTTTGGCCATTTCTTCGGCAATACGACCCGGGCCGCCATTGTAGGCTGCTGCCGCCAACACCCAAGATCCCAAACGCTCTTTTTCTTTTTTTAAGTATTTACACGCGGCGTGGGTTGCTTTCTCTAAATGATAGCGCTCATCTACTTCAGTGTTTACCTCAAGACCATAACCATCCGCAGCATCTTTCATGAACTGCCACAAGCCGCGGGCGCCGGCAGGAGACACCACATTCGACAACGCACTTTCCGCAACAGCCAGGTATTTCAAGTCACTTGGAACGCCCTCTTCCTTCAATATCGGCTCAATAATCGGGAAAATGGCGTTTGCGCGTTTGATCGCCAATATTGTCTGCGAGTGAAAATACACGTTCCGCAACAATTCAGCATCGAGGCGCTGACGAACATCCCAATTGTCCATCGGAAACTTCTCCCCACAAAAATTATATGCTTTATCAAGGTTAATCGATCGAACCCGTTGATCGGGGGAGGGCGCCTGACCCTCGCCCTTGAACGATGAGAGAAAGAATCCGATCAAGGCTACTGCCAGCAATACATTGACAATCAGCAGCGTACGGGTGTGAGTGGTCCAATTCATAAGGTCGAAAGAAAAAGGCAAGAAAAAAAGTAAGTGGATTATTACAGTAACAACGAAATTCCTGCTCGTAAATTGACTGCCGAGGAATTTTTAACCGAAAAAGCATTCAATAGGTTATCGGAAGCAAAGTACACCTGTACAGGTCCCGGTTTGAGCACCAAATGAAACCCCATATTGGCAACCGAATGCTGATTCAAACTGTACATGGCCCCGAGTGACACCCAAGGCATTGGCTTCCAACGAACAGACCCTCCCACAGCATACGTATTACCCACCACATCCCGGTGGTTGAGATAGCCACTCAAACCAACAACCCAGCGCTTGCCTATTTTGAATGTACTGCCAAAATAGGCACGCAAAGGCAGCGCTGTGCTGTACTCCCCCGCTGTTTTGGTGAAATTAAAAATGTCATTGATGGTATCCAGTTTGGTGTCAAAATCAAGACTGTCCACCCCATTGATAAAATCAATTCCCGGTAGCGTTTGCCCCTCATAGACGTAAGAACCTTTGCTGAAGAAGTAGTTGGCCTGATAGTCCCACTTGATTTTTCCACCCAAATCGAGTACCGAAGCATCCAGGGTAATGCGGTCATTGATCTTGTACTGTACTCCTATATCAAATGATTTCCCGGCATTCTTGGAAAATAGTTTTTTTGCCTGATCCACCACCGTAATATCAACACCCAAACCGGCGGTATCAATGGCCGAGATGATGGAAGAGGAATAGAAGGCATAGTCTGTTTCCAGCGTCAACTGGTAAATATCAGATGAGGTGTACACCGTAGTAGACTGGTGGTTGCGGTCGGTGAGCAGCGAACTGATACCGGTGAGGTATTTGCCCCGAACCCCCAAGGTAAGAGGCCCAATTTGTTTGGCCAGCCCGATACTCCACTCATTCCAATCGGCCACGTCGGCTTTGACGCCCAATTCGAGTGTCTGCCCCACATAGGGAGCGTTCCCATTCCAAAGCAATTGGGGCAATGCCTTCGGATAAACGATATTGGCACTCAGGCGATTGGCATAACCAGCCGTCAACATTATTTTTCCGGGCAATCGAATACCCAAGTTGACAATATCGTACCGTTGGTCAAAATATAATTCGTTGAGCGGCGCCAACCGATCGATGATTCCACTAAAATTAGCCACCGTTTGATCCCCTTTTTTCACGAAAACATCGTTGAAGGCAATATGGCTGGAATGTGCAGCATCAATGCCAATGCCCGGCAATCCTATGAAAAACTTCTTTTTTTCCGGAAAAAAAGCCGGGTTTGTCGCGTTGCTGTGCCATACATCCGACATGGCGTGCAGCATCAACTCCTGCTGCGCAGCGAGACGAAAAGTACAGAAAAACAGAAAAAAGACGGCATTCCACGATTTTAATAATTTGACCACCGATAATT
The DNA here is from genome assembly GCA_044378705.1 of Saprospiraceae bacterium. Lineage (GTDB taxonomy): Bacteria > Bacteroidota > Bacteroidia > Chitinophagales > Saprospiraceae > M3007. The sequence goes on along the minus strand of JBIPOY010000098.1, from coordinate 2,550 downwards.
TATCTTGGAAATACATACGGAATGAAGTGTTTTAATGAATGGAAACGACTTAAGTAGCGCGATATCTGACCCAATAAGGCCTGTTTTTTCGCCTCTTGCGTGACCACCTGAATAGTTTCTTTGAATGAACAAATGCGAGGCCTTGCTATTCTCCGGTCAAACGTTTTTTTACTTTGATTCCCAACTTGACCGTAGAAGAGTTGTCTGCCAGCAACTTCACGGGTACCGTTCCGCCTTGTGCAGTAGTAAAATAAGCCTTCATAAAGGCCGTTTTCGTGGTCCGAATACGATCAAAACGGGCGGCTGTCATGGGAATAAACGTTTCTGTTCGGGTGACCCCGCTTGCGATACCCTGGCTGTTGACCGGTGCAGCGTTCAGGATGTTTCTGGCGCCTGCGTCAAAGAGCGAGTCCACATCCGTTCCTGCTTCGTCACGGAAAAATATTTGGGCGTTGATGTCCACCGGCGTACCATTTTCAGAGACCAACTTGAATTCTACCGATTCAATATTTGCCGAATCTAGGCTTCCGAATCCATCAAAATTGAGGTCCAGCGTCTGTTCTGCCCCAAAATTCTTGGCAGAGCCTTCCAATACCAACTCGACCCGCATTTGCAGCCCCAACACACTTTGATCGGTCATAAAACCAATGAGGTTAGGATCCAGTTGGGCATTGCTCACACCGTCCACTTCATACACCAAACGGGTCGGTTGGAGGTTGAAGATATCCGCAATATTGGAATTCGTCTCATCCATATAGATGTCCGTAATTTTTTCTTGTCCCAGTTCACCCGCTATAAAAGAGGGATAGGCGAAGTCTGCATAATCATTGGTGCCATCATTTTGGAAGGCGGTACCTTGCAGTTGCAGTTCTTCTCCATTGCGGCCAATAAAGCTCAGGTATTTGATGATGCCGCGGGTGGGGAAGCCCCAGGAATTTCGAACCCGCATGGTGACTTTGGGATTGACCACCCTGATATCACCGCGCAAATCTGTTTGGTTGATGTCAATCTCAATGGTATCCCGGGTGAGCGGATAAAGCTGGTAGCCCCAATACCCCTGCACATAACTGAATTTCAGGTTGAGAAACACCGCGAATACGTTGGGGAATCCATTGGCTTGATTGGGCACCTTAATTTTAGTGCCGTTGGGCAAATAGGCCGCGTATTGAAAGGTAAGGGTGTTGCTGCTGGAGTTTAGCTCGTAGCCATTCATGTCAAAAGATCCGAAAACCCTATTCTGCTCGTTTGGCAACAAGAGAAAGGGATGTTTGAAGCCTTCACCGTTTCTATTCAGTTCCGGAATTTCAAAAAAACCGGTAATGGTATCATTCAGGGGGTTGCTAAAAACAAAAGACATGGTACCGCCAGACAGTTTGGCCTGCGAGATACTCACGCCGTTGGGGGTTTGGATGGGGTTGGATACCGTATCACTGCTGAGTGGTACGAGGCCTGATTCTATGAATTTAAAAATATCTGTGGCCGGTTTTTCGGCCACATCCCCTGCGTAAAACAAGGTCATGGTATTGTCGGGATTGATAAAAATAGTATCGCCCGACAAGGTATCGTTGAGCACATTGAACAACAAGTCCTTCAACTGAAGGTTGGTGCTAAACAAGGGAAAGGCAAATTCCGCCGTATGATCGTCGAGTTCAGCCTGTTCAAAATCCGATTTTTTACACGCTTGCCAAGCGGCACTAAAAAGGAGTATTAGCAGGGCAAAACGTGGAATGTGGTTTGAAAACATCGTATTAGGGTTCATGGTATGATGAAAAGAAGGGGATGAACACGCGAATAGATTAAAAACTAAAGCCCACCGAAGCCTGAATCATGAAGTTCTTGTCCGTGTCTGCCCGGAAGATGAGCGTCTTATTCTCGCCTGTACTCGCTTTTTGCAAGTCTGCTTTGTTGTTGGTGATATCGGCAAGTCCATATTGAAGTCTTACCCCTACATACAACGAGCTGGTCATGAAATAGGATACGCCGCCGATCAAGCCATAATCCAGGCTGTTGAAAAGGGAACCTTTGTCTTCCGGATAGTCGTAATAAGCGCCAAGGGTTTTGGGCAACTCTAGGTTGCGGTTGTCTACCCGTACAATTTGAGTTTCTTCAAGCAAGGCACCACCCGGGTCATCTTTTCTATAATTGTAACGCAGAAAAAACTCCGTGTCTTGGATCGGGATATTGATGTCTGTTTTGCCGCCGGAAAAAAGAAGGGATCCTTCACCGCTGGATTGTACCATCAGGCCTACATAACCTCCGGCAGAAAATTCAAAATCACCTGCACGGGCAAAAGCCATCACCGGAATATCGAGGTAAGCATTGCTGATATTGATGAGATACTTTGAGTTTCCGGTTGCGTAAGAAGTACCCCCCGTGTAATTAAATATACGGTAGGAAGGCCCGTCAAAGGTGTATTCTCCGCCTCTTTTGGAGTACAAGAACTCCCCACGTACACCAAATTTATCGGTGAATTTGTTGGAAAAGCTGACTCCAATGTGAAATCCTATCACATTTTTCCAACTTTCCAGAGACATATCCGCTGCATCCAAC
>JBIPOY010000097.1:0-9638 GCA_044378705.1 Saprospiraceae bacterium | reverse complement strand
TATTTTGTGCAATGGGCTGTTAAAACGCGTTTTCCGCACCACACCCGGCGTGGCATGTGTGGATTTCAAAAACCTTTCCAACGGGCAACAACTGCTCCGAGCCATCACATCGGAAGCAACCCTGACCCTTGATGGAAAGGAGTACCAGGTGGGCGGACTGAGCGGACAAACCGAAAAAGCATACCTCCAGCCCGAATGGTTGGATCAGTTTTCAGTGCAAAACGACGATTTCAAACTGACAGACATAGCCTCTGAAGATCTCCAGCCTTTTCTACGCTGGAACCCCAAAACTTGGACGATGAACACCAAACAGCCTTCCGGGAAAACGCTGGTGTTTACATATAGGGCCATGGCGCCAGCGTTGTTGGGACTGCAAGTTCAAGTTTATTACGAGCTGTATGATGGACTACCTCTTCTTGTAAAATGGCTTTCGATCAAAAACTATGGGAATAAACCATTTAAAATCAACAAAGTAGTACATGAAGTACTGGCGTTGGTAGAAGAAGAAAGTGCTGTTGTGGGAAAACCCGAACAGATGAAAAAACAACACGGTTTGTACGTGGAAACGAATTTTGCGTTCAACAATGCCATGCGGTATGATATTTCCGACCAAACAACCCACTGGAAAACAGATTCTTCCTACACCTCCCAAGTCAATTATGATTTCAATACACCCTGCATCTTAGAAATTTATCCGGCGAAATCACCCGGTATTGAACTTATGCCCGGTGAAAAATTCCAGTCTGTGCGCACCCATGAGCTACTGCAAGACAGTTATGATCGCGAACGCCGAGGGCTCGCCATCCGACAAATGTACCGCGTGGTGGCGCCTTGGACCACCCAAAACCCCATCTTCATGCACCTCATCAGCGAAAACGACCAGCAGGTGCGCAACATCGTTGACCAATGTGCCGAAACCGGCTATGAAGGAATTATCCTCAGTTTTGGCAGTCATTGCAACATGGAAGATACCACGGCAACCAATGTTCTGCGTTGGAAATCACTGGCGGATTACGCCCACGCAAAAGGCATCCTATTGGGTAGCTATGCCCTCTTCAGCAGTCGCCGTATCAGTGATCAAGACGACGTTATTGACCCCAAAACAGGGCGACCGGGCGGTGCATTTTTTGGAAACGCCCCCTGTTTCGGAAGTCATTGGGGCTTGGCTTACGACCATAAACTGCGTTTTTTCTTGGAAAAAACAGGTTTTGATATTTTTGAAAACGATGGTCCATACCCCGGCGATGTTTGCGCATCCACCACTCACCCGGGCCATCAAAACCTTGAGGACAGTCAATGGAGACAAATGGAAATACAAAAAAACCTTTATCATTGGTGCAACGAACACGGGGTGTACGTCAACGCTCCCGATTGGTACTTTCTAGACGGAACCAACAAAATTGCCTTGGGTTACCGTGAGGTAAACTTTTCTCTTCCCAGAGAACAACAAAAAATTATCAATCGTCAAAATATTTACGATGGAACCTGGGAGAAAACACCCTCCATGGGCTGGGGCTTTGTCCCCCTCACCCGCTATCAGGGTGGTGGACCGGAGGCGGTGTTGGAGCCGCTCAACGAGCACCTGCGCGACTATGAGCAACTCATGGTTCAGTACTATGGCGCAGGCATACAAGCTTGCTACCGTGGCCCGCGCCTATTTGACACCGATGCTACCAAATTACTCGTACAACGCACCATTGAATGGTACAAAAAATATAGGCAAATTCTCAATTCAGACATCATTCACCTGCGCCGCGCCGACGGTCGCGATTGGGATGGCATCCTCCATGTCAACCCCAATTTGGAAACCAAAGGTTTTATAATGTTGTATAACCCCCTGAAAAAACCCATCACTCGAACGCTAACCCTCCCTTTGTATTACACCGGATTAAAGCACCGCGCTACCTTTTTCAATGACCAAGGCCGTCAACAATACAAAATAAACAGACACTACGATGTTATCACTACCGTAACCATTCCTGCGGAAGGCTGGATCTGGTACGGTATTCGGTAATACCCAAATTAAGCTTTCAAGCGAGCCTCATACAGCTCCACCCAAAGCGCTACACTGATCTTTTGCATCAATTGACCGATCAATTCGTAAGGAATATCCGACGCCTTTTTAAACCGGATACAACTTTTACCCATGTCTAATTTACCCTTACAGTGGCGGGGGTATTCACCCACAAACCATTCAAACAACACGGGGTCAAGGTAAAGACCCATGTGGTACAGTGAAATAAAATTTTTCTGCGCGGCGATACTGACAAAAGGCAAGGGCATTTTTGGATCGCAGTGGTAGCCTGCCGGATAAAGGTCGTGTGGCACCGAGTACCCGATCATACCATAGCCCATCCCTTCTTTATACCCTGCCGGAAGGTGCTCCAAAATGGTATCGCGCAGTTTTGCAAACGCCTCCCGGCGCAATTCGTCCACTGCGTTGACGTATTCGGTAGGTGTTGAGGTCTCGTATTTCATGTGATGGGCTGATTTTTATTTGTTACTACTGAGGTGGTCGAAAAATGACCTTTTATGGTCAGGTATCCCGCCTCATCCATCGTTGCTTTTATTCATCCTTTTACGTCAAGTGCATCGCGAAGGCCATTGCCCACCAAGTTGAAGGCCAGCACCATGATGGCGATTGCAAATGCAGGAGCCAGCGCAAGCAACGGCTTGCCACTGATGGCATAACCATAATTTTCATTCAACATAGAACCCCAAGAGGGCGTTGGTGGTTGTACTCCAAAACCAAGGTAGCTCAAGCCGGATTCAACCAAAATTGCCGTTGCAAAATTACCCGCTGCTACCACCAGAACAGGGCCCAACAAATTGGGCACAATATGACGCCTTAATATACGCCAGTGACCAAACCCCATACTCTGGGCAGCCTCCACAAAAGGCAGGGAACGCAACGAGAGGACCTGACCGCGTACAATCCTTGCTACATCTACCCACATCGTAAGCCCAACCGCCAGAAAGATGATGCCCACCCCACGACCGAGTGCCATCACAACAGCAAAAACCAACAGCAACGTAGGTATTGACCAAACTGTATTGATCACCAGCAACACAATATCATCCAACTTCCCACCAAAGTAACCACCCACCAGACCCAAAAAAAGTCCTATTGTGAGCGATATTAGCACAGAAATTAATCCAACCAAGAGTGAAATCCTAAAACCCAGCAACAAACGACTGAACATACAACGGCCATACTTATCCGTTCCCAACACAAAACATCGATTGCTCACAACCGTTCCTGCAAGCCATTTTTCTGCTATGGCAGACTTAGAAACACGTTGAATCAATCCTTTTTCATCTTTAAATTGGTAGGTCGCGTTTTCCATTGAAAGACTGTCTATGGCGGGAAAAAACAACTGCAGCACGTGTACACGGCGTAGCGGAACATCGTCACCAACCGATTGATAACAGACAGAGTCCCCTTCCAACCGCAGCGTTCCGGGGACAATGGGAATACGTTGATCCGATACTGGACGACCGGAAAAAAGAAATGCTAAATAGGAAACACGCTGCTCTGAACGGTTTAATTTAACCGACAAAAGTTGTACACACGTGCCTGGTGGTTTTAATGCCAATACGGAGATTTGGGTATTGGCATCCGGCGAATCATCGGGCGATAACGCGTAGCCAAAAAAAGCCACCAATATTGATACCAATACAATGGACAACCCTACAAATGCCGGCCGGTTGCGATAGAATCGCTGACAAGTTTTTTGAAATTCAGTAGGTTCAGACACAGCGCTGTACTATCAGAGTTCTTTCGTGTACCGTTGGAACCCCAAGGTGTACCCGTGAAAATGTAGGGACTTGTTTTATGAAACGACCACGCTAACCAGTTACTATTTTTTTATCATGCTGAGCGCAAGCGATAAGATCAGGCACATCACCAACTCCAATCCTAGGAGCATTTCGGTACTCAGAGACTGGAGGGAAAAAACCGTAACAACAAATACCATGTTGATGGTAATCAACGATATAGTCGTTTGTGTATGCGTTAATCCCAGCCTTAAAAACTTGTGGTGAATATGGTTGTGATCGGGATAAAAAGGCGATTTTCCTTGCAAAATTCTTCTAATGAATGAGCTAAACGTATCATAAATCGGGAGAATCAATACCGCTACTACAAATGCCGGTGCGCCCCTCGTCACAGAAGTAATCTCGGGTGGTAGTTTATTACTAATTTCAATAAAATTAATGGAAAGAACAGAACACACCGTACCAATCAAGAGGGAACCAGTATCGCCCATAAAAATTCGTGCAGGCGTCAAATTATACTTTAAAAAGGCAATAATAGAACCAGCCAATGAAAATGCCAGTATAGCAAAAGCCTGTGCACCCACGGAAGAAAACCAGGCACCCAAGATCAAACAGTTGAGTAACCCTATACTTGCGGCCAATCCGTTGATACCGTCTATCAAATTGAACGCGTTGATCACCCCAACAATGATGATGACCGAGAAGATGAATCCGGTAAGTTCAGGTATTTTTTCAATACCAAAAATACCGTGTAAACTGGTTATTTGAGTGTTGGCCTTGTACACAATAATCGCAGCTACCAACAACTGGGCTGAAAATTTTTTAGCCGGTGAAACAGGCGTCAAGTCATCCAATATACCCAAAAGAAAAATGAGTATCAGGGGAGCCAACAGGTATTGAAGTAACCAGAAACTCTGAACGGGCGTCCACAACACAATAGAACATACGGTGCCCGCAAACAAACCAACGCCCCCCAGCGAAGGGGTTGGCTCTACGTGTGAACTCCTAGCATTGGGGCTGTCAAATATCCCACGAACCTTCACAACCCTGATGATAACAGGTATGGTCGAGTAGGTCAAAATAAAAGCCGTAATAAAAGACAACATCAATGCGTACATAAAATCAGCGGATGCCCAACAACAAATTAGACTGTAATTAAAGTGATTTTGAGGATTTGATTGATTCCAAATAGTTGATTTTAAAATGATTGCAATCACACTTCATGCACAACCACTTTGTGTTGGCTATTCATGACACGTGCGGTATCGTTCATTCAAACGCTACAACTTCAAAGCACAAGTGATGGACAAACCAAAAACGTGCAGTAGTTCCATGTACCAACACAAGTAGAACAGTCCCATAAAATACAAGACAGCGAAACCACAGGGGATGCGCTGTCTTGTATTTTCAATGATCGCTACCGCTCTCCACTACTGTTCGGCCTTTTTTTCGCAGGAACCTGCTGTTTTATTGGCACTGCAAGATTTGCCTTTAGAAGCAGATTCGCCTGCGCAACATGCTTTCTTTTCAGAAGCCGAGCAAGATGCTGTTTTTTTGGTCATTTCTGTCTTGTCTGTTACGGACATAGCAGGTGCAACATTTACGAAAGTGTTGGCTTTCTCATCGAATTGAACACTTACAAACTTTACGCTACCTTGAGCATCCGCTTCTTTGCGAACATAAGAAACAGAACCATCGTCATTCTGGCGTTTCTCAAGGCTTGGATCAGCCGCCGCAGCTTTGGCTATTTTACCGGCGCAGCAAGATTTGTTAGAGCCTGCAGCAGCGCTACAAGACTGTGCACCCGCAGAGTAAACTCCAAGAGCGAGTGTGAATGCAAAGAAAAAAATCGCTTTTTTCATGATTTGTTGTTGAAATTATACTGTTAAAAAATCGCCCCTAAAAGCGTCATACAAAAGTAAAGGAAAAAATAGGAATTTCAATATTTATTCAAAAATTGACGACAACCTCCATTAGAGCTTGTTCGGGAATTGGATTTTTGCCTGCAACCGGCCAGTTTTATTTTCCTGACAGGATGGCTTTGTACCGGGAACTGTCGTTCAACAGTTGAATGGCCGCTTCTACCTCTGGGTCATTCACCAAGTTTTTGCGCACTTTCCCCCGTTGAAAGTAATATCTCCCCACGATCTCCTGCTCAATTTCATGCAATATCCGTTTTTTGTGCTGCTCCAACGCTCCTTTTTTTTCTTCCTTTATTTTTCTTTCCAATTCGGTTATTTCCATCTCCAAAGGAAGCTTTTCACGGACAACGATTTCACGGAGTTCCAATAATTTTTTTTCCGCGGGGGTTTGAAAATCAAATTTTTTCTCCTGAACAAACTGTTTGAATCCTTCAAAATCATCAAATTCAAAGATTTCAACGGAGTCAATCTTAGGATTCTTCAAGGCAAAGACAGTAGCGTAATCAAAAATAATATTTTGATCCAGCAACGCCCGAACCACGCCCTCCGCGGTGTCATGGGGCAACAGGACGTCCGGCTTTATACCACCGCCATCGAGTACCTGCCGTCCATTGCGGGTTTTAAATGGAGCGCGTTCCGATTCTGGTATGTCAACAGGTACGCCATCTTTGTAACGCACCGACTGAATACAACGCCCCGAGGGGATGTAATATTTGGCGGTGGTCAGTTTTATTTTAGCATTGTAACCCAAATCTTTGGTGTTTTGTACGAGCCCTTTGCCGTACGAACGCTGTCCCATCACGACGCCACGGTCGAGGTCCTGCAGGGCGCCCGAGGTTACTTCGCTGGCAGAGGCACTGTGTTTGTTTACCAAGATTACCAGGGGAATATCTTTGTCAACCGGCGGGCCTTGGGTTTTCAGCGATATATCCCATTCGGGCACCTTTCCTTTCGTAAGTGCAACCAATTCGCCCTTTGGAACAAATACATTTACCAAATCTATTGCTTCATTGAGCAAGCCACCGCCATTTTCCCTCAAATCAAGGATAACGCCTTTGAGTGAGGGGTTTTTGTCTTTCAGTTTCATCACGGCCTCAGCCACATTGCTGCCCGCATCCTGACTGAATGTGGTTAGGTTGACGTAACCTATGTTCTCTGCCACCAAACCTGAATGGGGTACATTGGGTATGTTTACCTCCCCCCGTTCGAGGGTTATTTTTAAATCTTTGGGGTCTCCGGGCCGCCGAATGACAAGGTCCGTCTTCGTGCCCGGAAATCCACGCAAAAAATCCAGTACTTGCTGTTCATTTTTTCCTTTGGCGCTCTGACCATCAATGCTGATCAAGGCATCACCCACTTTTATACCAGCTTTGTGGGCCGGACTATTTTCAATAATTTCGGTGATGGTGACCCAGTCGCCCATGCGTTGTCCGGTAGCACCAACCCCGTTGTATGTACCGTCTGTTTGAATGCGCCAGCCTTCTATGTCTGTTTCTGACATATAGTTGGTGAAAGGATCCAAGCCCATCAGCATTGCGTCCATGCCGCGGCGCATCATTTGGTTTGGATCCAACTCGTCAACATAAGAATGATTGACTTCCCGGTAAGCATTGGCGAAGATTTCCAGGTTTTTGGCAATGTCAAAATACTTTCCTTGTGCCTGCGATAAAGAAATAGAGGCGAGCAAGGTAAAAAAGAGAAGAAGATTTCTACGTCGAATATTCATGTTTGGCTTTGTCTTTTTTAGTAACTAGGAGGTGGCTGCGTCTGATAAAAACGCTTTTAAAACATCCAATAATGCATTCGGTTGATCGGCGTGCACCCAATGCCCGGCACCCTCAATGGTTACGATAGAGGCCTTCGGAAACAGTTTCTTTATTAACGCGGTTTCTTCGGGTTTGATATAATTTGATTGGCTTCCACGAATAAAAAGGGTTGGTTTGTCAAACGGTTCGCCTGAAACCGGGGCCAAAATGTCATTATAATGCTCCCACAATACCGGTAAATTCATTTTCCACACAAACACGCCCTCTTCCGTTCTGGTAATATTTTTCAACAAAAACTGAAGCGTTCCTTTGTCCTGAATATGCTCGGATAGATAGGCTTCCACCGCACTCCGGGTAGGCATTTCAGATAAGTCAATGCCCAGTAAGGCGCGAAAAAAAGCAGAATGGTTGTCTTCCGCTTTTCCCGGATCAATGTCTATCACAATCAAACGCTCTACCATTTCAGGGTGGGTCAGAGCAAGTTGCATGGCCACTTTTCCACCCATGCTGTGTCCAATCACGGCAGCGGAAAACATCCAGTGGGCTTCCATAAAAACCCGTATATCCTCGGCCATTGCAGGATAGGAATGGGTGGGTAGGTGTGGTGATCGCCCGTGATTGCGCAAATCAGGTGTTACCACCCAATACTGCTCTGACAGACCCTTTGCTATGGTTTGCCAATTGTCCGAAAAACCAAATAGGCCATGCAGTATGATCACAGGAGCTCCCGCTCCAAATTCTCGCGTAAATAATTCCATCGTTGAAAAGCTACAAAGATACTACACAACAAAGTCTTCCCTTCGAAGGTTGTTCATCAAAAACTGCAAACCATCATCATGATTGAAATATTTTTCCCTACCCGTATTGTCCGGCGCTGCTGGTGCGCCATTGGGATCCCTTTACCAAAATAACCACCACTTTCGTAAAAGTGGGTAATTTCGCCGCACAAGCCGTTTTTCCGGCTACATCATTAATTTTACTTTTCCTTATGGGCACCATGAATCGAAAATCTCTTCTTATATGGGTAGCGGTGATCATCGTTGCGGTGGCGAGTTGGTTGTTTTTTTTCAAAAAAGATGAGAAAACGTCTTCCGAAGACAACCCACTGCTTCAACAACACCCGGAGTTGGCTGCTATCAACGACATGATTGCCCAGGACCCGGGCAACGATTCTCTGCTGTACAGCAGGGCAGTAGCTTATTACGAACTTGATGCCTATGATGAGGCGCTCACAGACTTAAATGAAGCGCTGAAACTCGACTCGCTGCAGCCCAGATACTACCATTTGCTGGCCGATGTGCTGCTGGATTATGCTCGTCCCAACGACTCTAGGCGAGCCATCGAAGTACTCAAACTCGCCAACCGCCGTTTCCCCAACCGAATTCAAACGCTTTTGAAACTCAGCGAATTCCAGTTGATCGTTAAAAAACACGGCGACGCGCTGGCAACCCTCGATCAAATCCTTCAACGCGATCCTCAAAATGCTGAAGCCTTTTACATGGCTGGTCGGGTAGCCCTAGACCAAGGCGATACCACCAATGCCTTGTCTTCGCTCCAAAAATCAGTCATTCTGGATGCTGAAAACGGTGATGCCTGGATATTTTTGGGGCGTATTTTCAGTCTGCGAAACAATCCAACAGCGGTACAATGTTTTGACAACGCTTTGCGCGTAGATTCTACCGACCTTCAGGCTCGGGAATACAAAGGCGCCTTTTACAAACGAAAAGGCGAATTTGACAAAGCTTTTAAAATTTACCGCGACATCATCATACGCAACCCGGATTACGCCAACGCCTATTTTGACATGGGCATGATGTACTTGGAAATGGATTCTCTCCCACAGGCATACACTAGTTTTGACATTGCCACTAAAACAGACCCCATCTTTGTAAAAGCATATTACTGGCGCGGCAAAGCTGCTGAAGAGCAAGGAAACTTCCCCGCTGCTCTGGCAGATTACAGACAGGCTTATGGGATGTCTCCCCGATATGAGGAGGCCAAGCAAGCCAAAGAGCGATTGGAAAAAAAGGGGGTGAATGCCGCCCCCCGCTAAAAACGAAGCAATACCAATCGCAGTTTGCTCCTGAATTCAGATGGAATAAGACACTCGTTGGTGCTCAACTGTAGGGCGTCTCCAAACCGCAGGCGCAACCCTTGATTCACGGTGTTGAGT
>JBIPOY010000421.1:0-3324 GCA_044378705.1 Saprospiraceae bacterium | reverse complement strand
TTTTGGCTGTTGAAGGGAGTAGGATCTTCTTTTTCAAAGGAAGAGGTATCAAAAAAAGCAAGTCCAAAATCAAAGAACAAGTTTAGGTCCGTCATCAGGAAATTGGAGGAGATCAGGGAGAGCCGTTGGGGGCCGGTGAAGGGTAGTCGGATTTCTGCATTGGCCACCAACAGTTTGCTGCCGCCTATTTTTTCAATCAATCCTGTGGTGTCGCCATCAAAAACCTGTCGGGTGTAACCCCTGACGAAGTATGCATTACCGGCATAAAGCGGGTACACTTCTGCTGAATTGCCACCAAATCGTCCATAGCCCATACCCCGTATTGCAAGCGTTACCGGTTTTACAAAAAAGTATTTTCGACCGTCGAGCAACAAGGTGAAGAAGTGGTAGTCGCCAAAATATTGCTCTATACCCACACGGTATCGGTATCCCTGCAGGGGTGCGGTAAGGCCGAAGTAGGAGTTGTCGCTGACATAGGCTGCACTGAGGTTGGTCAGTCCTAATTTATCCCCGGCGGGGAGTTTATCGCGTTCATCGGCCCGGCCCCGGTAGTTGCCGTTGGCATCAAAGACATAGTTGTAGTAATAGACTTGTTGTTGTTGTTTGTAGTATTCAAAGGCACTGCCTAACTCCACGCGGGTGGTTACGGAGAATGGGTAGGAAGCAAATACGCCGACCCTTTCTTGGAAGATACGCTCAACAATTTGTACATCTTGCCAGCCGAGGAAAGCCGTTCCATTTTTGTAGTATTGGGTATCGATGATACCGTAGTAAGCGTTGGGGTCTTGGTAGTAGGCGCCGCCGGAAATATAGGGGATGTGAGACATGCTAACCCCCCAATTGACGCGGTTTTTACTGTTAAGATAAGATATTTGGCCTGCGGCATCGTTAATTTCTCCGTTTAGAGCAAAACCGGCATAAAGTTGATTATTGCCCAATATATCACCAAAGAGCATATCAACACCGCCAGCCAGCCCTGTTTGGGTACCAAAACTACTGTTGCCGGTGTTGACCCCGATACCGGTACTTCCGCCCAAATATTCGAGGGAGAATTTCGGTTTAAAATATTTCGGCAAGAGGGTCATACTGTCGGATGTTGGTTTAAAATACTGATCCAGCAACTGAAGGTTGGCATCCACGATGTCGTGGGTGAATGGATTGAAAGGTGGCAGCGCTGCCGGTGTCAGGTCAATCGTGTTGGGGTTTACTTCTTGCGCTTTAAAGTCTTCGAATTTGGCCTGGTGAATGACATAACCGCGGTGGTCATAATGGGTGTATAGGATGCGGTCGCGGTTTTCTGCTATACTAATTGCGGGTGCATAAGGGGTAATACCCGTTATGCCGGTTGTAATGTTGGTCAGTTGAAAAACCTTCCGGGTAGTAAAGTCATATCGGTATAAATTGCGAAAGCCGTCGCGGTTGCTCAGGAAAAACAAGTTGCCATTTTTGTCAAACTGGGGGTTTAAATTATCGGCTCCGGGAAATATGTCTATTGGGGTTGTGATACCTGCTGCAACATCAAGCACGGCGATGTTCATTTGCCATGCGCCATTGATACGCCCGCGTTTGCTGCTGCGTTCATCGGAGCAAAAGGCTAGATATTTTCCATCGGCACTCCAGGTTGGTAGTATTTCTGAGAAGGCATCATGGGTAAGGCGTTTTGATTTTTTAGCTTTAAGATCGTAGAGCCACAAGTCGGTCTGGCCATTTTTCTGGCCTGTTACAACGATGTTTTTTCCATCAGGGCTCCAGGCTGGGTTGCTGAATGAGGTGATATCGGGGATGCTTATTTTTTGAGTTTTGTGCTTATTGAATACATCTTGGATCAACAATACGCTACGGCCATTTTCGTACACATCGAAAGCGAAACGTTTGCTGTCCGGGCTCCACGTGCCGGCGCTTTCAATGGCATTGAGTTGGTCAATATGGCTGTCTGAAGCGGTACTGGATATTTTTTTTAGTATTTTTCCGGACTTTGCATCGGCAAGGAAGAGGTCGATGGTCAGCAGATTTTTTTCCGAAAGAAAGATGACGTATTGGCCATTGGGGCTTAGTACGGGGCAAACGTTCATATTGCCTGCATTGACCTCGTCGAGTAGTTTTTTACCGGGTAAATAATCTGCTTTGCCTGTTGTGACCCATTGACCGTAGTAGTGTTTTAAACCGGTACGCCACTGATCTGACAGGGAGTCCAAGGAGATACCGAGGGTTGCCGGAACCGATATTTTCAGGCCGTACTTGGCGGTATTTTCAAAAAGAGGCCTTATCGATTTGTCTCCAAAAGTTCCGGTTATAAAGGCCCAAAAGGCCTGTCCCCATCGGTAGGGAAAATACTTATAATCGTCTAGATCTTTGATGGGTGGAATGTCATCGCTCTGCAGGGCATCCCGCATCCAAAGCGCAGTGTGCGCATCGACACGGCCCACGCTCAGGTATTCAGCGAGGCCTTCGATCATCCAAAGTGGCAGGTTTGCGAGGTTTCGAATACTGGTTGAGTCACCGTTTATGACCATGTGGTATTGGAATGCATGCACCAACTCATGTCCAAGTACATGGTGTGTTTGTTGATTGGTAATGGCTACAGGAAAAATGATACGGTTGCGCAGGCCTTCTGTTACGCCGGAGGTGCCTACACTTACATCACTGCCGATGGTGGTGGTTTGTTGAAACCCCGCATGGTCGTTGTACACAATCAGGGGGTTTTTTTCTGTGAAAGTATCGTGCAGGACCATTTGGTGCATGGAATACCACACTTCGACAGCAGCGGCTATTTCCCGCAGTTTAGCCGGATTTTCGAGGCATTCATAAATGCTAAAATGGGGTGTTTCAGTTACCTTAAAAGTTTCCTTGTTGTAACGGGGTTTGTTTCTACCAAAATATTGAGCTTGGAGCTGTGTGGCAGCAATAAGAAACAGCAAAAGGGAGAGGGTGCGGCTCATGGCAGTAACGCGTTTGGTTTTTGGGGAGTAAGCCCCTGCACTGCCTGCCAACAACGCCAAAGTATGCACAAACAGCCTCGTCCAGTGAATAACCGCACGATCTTGCGGTCAAGATTTCTCTTTTCTAGCGTTGTTGGCCGGTTTAATTGTCCCGTATTTCGCCTTCCGCTCGCTATTGTAAAGAAAAGATTTGTCCACCAACCATCAGGTCATGCACCAGACGCGGCGATATGCATATTTCAGGATGAAGCGTACGGTAGCCGCAAGGATTATGCGGACTAAAGTACGTAATTTTTTTGATTTTTTGCTATAACCACTTACTTTTCACGCGTTCTAGCCTCTAAATACAATGTAAATACAATTTATTTTCTCAGACGGGATCCAT
>JBIPOY010000420.1:0-3335 GCA_044378705.1 Saprospiraceae bacterium | reverse complement strand
GCGCTGTGCACGGTTATATGGCAAATTTCCCCCTTTACGAAAAATAGTCTCGAGTGCCCAGCCGTTCAAATACGATTTTTGGCTGGGCATTTGTACCACTCATGATGATGGCTGGTGATTTTAAGGTAAAGCCTCCCACGAACCCTATATTGTATTCTATTGGACGACATTTATTTTTAACGATCAGTGCTGTAGTGAGTACGTGTTCAGCATGGGGTAGCATTCCTCAGCCTGCCCAACCCTCCCTATCCAAACTCCGATAATGTATTGCCTCGGCCAAATCCTCAATTCGTATATCTGGACTGTTGGAAAGATCCGCCGCCGTTCGCGCTACCTTTAAAATCCGGTCATAGGCGCGCGCAGAAAGCTGTAGTCGCTCCATCGCCGTTTTCAGTAGCGTCAAACCGGCGGGTGTAAGCTTACATACCTCGTGCACCATGCGACTCGGCATCTGCGCGTTGCAATACACGTCCGTTAAATCCTTGAATCGCTCCGCCTGTACCGCCCGCGCCTGTAGCACCCGCTCGCGTATCTCCGCACTGTTGAGTTTCGGCCGCTCGGTGGTGGTCAATTGCTCATAGCTCACCGGGGTGACCTCCACATGCAGGTCTATGCGGTCGAGCAGCGGGCCTGAGATTTTGGCTACGTATCGTTTCACCACGCCCGGGCCGCAGACGCATTCTTTTTCGGGATGGTTGTGGTAGCCGCAGGGACAGGGGTTCATGGAAGCTATGAGCATAAAACTCGCGGGATAATCTACCGACACTTTCGCTCGGCTGATGGTCACCCGGCGCTCCTCCATGGGCTGTCGCATGACTTCCAGCACTTGTCGTTTGAACTCCGGCAACTCATCCAGAAATAAGACGCCATTGTGCGCCAGACTAATTTCACCCGGCATGGGATCGGAGCCTCCACCTACCAATGCTACATCGCTGATGGTATGATGCGGGGCTCGGAAAGGTCTGTGGGTCACCAGTGCTGTATTGTCAGGCAACAAGCCCGATACGGAGTGTATTTTCGTAGTGTCTAGGGCTTCTTGCAAGGTCAGGGGAGGCAAGATGGTGGGAAGTCGTCGTGCCAACATCGTTTTTCCGGCACCGGGTGGACCAATGAGGATCACATTGTGCCCACCGGCAGCTGCCAGTTCCAGTGCTCGTTTGATGTTTTCCTGTCCCTTTACGTCGTCAAAATCAAGGTCGTAGTGGTCGAGTTTGCCAGAAAACTCCTCACGGGTATTGACTTCCAAAGGCTTTTTATCAGAAAAGCCGCCAAGAACATCTATGGCTTCCCGCAGATTTTCAACCCCATAGATTTCAATATCGTTGACAATCGCAGCTTCTCGTGCGTTGGCAAGGGGTAATATGAAGCCCTTGAATTTTTCTTTTCTGGCCTGAATAGAAACGGGCAAAGCCCCTTTTATTGGCCGAAGTGAGCCGTCAAGGGAAAGCTCCCCCATGATAAAATATTGGTCAAAACCATCTGAAGATATCAGGCCAGATCCTGCCATCATCCCAAGGGCTATGGGTAAATCGTAGGCGGAACCCTCCTTTCGGATGTCAGCAGGCGCTAAATTGATGATGGTTTTAAGACGCACTGTCCGGAAGCCTGAATTTTTGACGGCTGCTTCAATACGGGAAAGGCTTTCTCGCACAGCACTGTCAGGCAATCCGACGATGTATATACCCAAACTGTCGGTGTTCCCCAATGCGCCGCCTACATTGGTTTCAATGGTAATGGTACGCGCATCAACGCCCTGCACGGCGCCGGCGTATGTTTTCACAAGCATGGTTTAATGGTGGTTTAATGGTGATGCTTACGAAGATACAGGTTTTATTTTACAAAACAAGATCCAATGCCCGAACAAGCTCATATTAAGTTGAGTAAAGACGTTTTTTGATGGTCAACTTCACAAACAACGTAAAATCAAGGGACCACCACCAAACGTCCAAATCGCATATAACCGCCACTTTCTATCCGATAGGTATAAACGCCTGCGGCAAGCCCCCCTGTGTTCAAAGCGCCACTTCCGGTAAAATTTGTCGCTCGCACCTGCTGCCCCTTCGTGTCGAACAAGAAAAACGTACACTTGTCAAGCGTTGCCGCCCGCAGAACCACCCATCCACCCTCCGCCACAGGGCTTGGAAATACCCGAAAATCAGGGTCTGCCACCAACACTGAGGCTGTAAGTGCCGGCCGCAACTCCGATAACCCCGGCAACTCGAGCCAAAACTGCCCCGCCGATTTTAACTGATTCGACGCTGTAAAGCCCAACGAAGCATTGGGTCCCTCACTCAGTTCATCCGCACTGTCGAGGTACTGCCACAGGGGGCCGTGCGCAACGGGTTCCCTGCGCCAAACCTTACAAGCGTTGGCGGTCAAATCTGCCGGCATAGCCCCGATGTGGTCAAACCAAATCTGGTTGGGTGCTGTAAACTGCGTGTTGGAGCCATAGTTTTGTACGATCCAGTAGTCTGATGCACCTGTGGTTGCATTCGGCAGCGTGTCTGGCGACACATACAAGCGCGACACCACCACCTCACCATTTGGAAAAGTCGCTGCCGTTGGAAACACCAGCGTCAATCCGGTAGAGCCGAAAGTATATCGTTTCTTCCCGGCAGCAACGTTGAGACGCTGGCTCACCCCTTTTCCGACCGGTGCGGTGGATTTCTCTCGTTTGATGGTTGGGCCCACCAGCGAACCATGCCGCACGCCCACTTTGTCGAGCGCTACGCCGGACGCTTCGTTGAACTGATAATAACAGATCAAATGATCAAACGCTGCGGGGTCTTTGGTGAGGTGCATAGATTCGCGAATTTCGTTTTGTGTCAGTGTTCGGTTGAAAATACAGACCTCCTCTAAGGTTCCCTTGACAAATCGGCCGCCCCAACCTTTGTAATTCGCCAGTCGGCAGCCCGCGTCAAAAAGAACTGGATTGACCGTGAAGACGTGTTTTGACCCTCGGCCGTTCACATAAAGGGTAATCCCCGTGGGTTCCACCACCATGGCCACGTGGCTCCACTGACCTGCCGGTACTGTGAGACCGCTGTCCCACCACCAGGCGCCTCCCGGCCAATGATATCCGAGGTGATTGCTGCCGGGAAGAAAATTAAACCCGGCAGTTTCGCCATCGTGCATAAAAATTGCGCTGTAATCGGGTTGAATACCATCGGGTTTAATCCAGGCCGTTACGGTCATGGTATTGGTTGTCAGTTGGAGGGGTGGCAATGCGATGTAATCTTCAGCATCATTACCTCCCAAGGTAATCGCTGCTCCCGGAATGGTATCCGCACGGCATCCATTGTTGACTTTGATGGACAGTGATTTGGAAAATTCGC
>JBIPOY010000419.1:0-3338 GCA_044378705.1 Saprospiraceae bacterium | reverse complement strand
CGGAAAGCCCTCTTCTATGTAGCGCAATTGCACCGCAGCGGTTTTGATTACGTTGACGCACTGTTCCTGTACATTCAACTCCACCAACCGGTCGAATCGAGCGGACTCCTCCTCTATTCCATCCAGTTCTATTTTGTGCAAACGATAAACATCCCGGATGTTCCGAAGCCACGGATTGAGAATACCCAAATCCTTCGGTTGAAGTGCAGCTTTTACCCCGCCGCAACCGTAATGACCACACACCACAATGCGTTTCACCCGCAAATGGCGCACAGCATAGTTGATCACAGACATTACATTGAGATCAACAGCGTTGACGAGGTTGGCCACATTGCGGTGCACAAACACCTCACCCGGCTGGGCACCCATCAGTTCTTCCGCCGACACCCGGCTGTCAGAACATCCAATGTACAAGTATTCCGGCGTCTGCTCCCTGGCAAGCTTTTCAAAAAAATCCTTTTCGGTAGCCGTTTTAGCAGCAATCCACTGTCTGTTGTTCTCAAAAATTTGTTCGTAGGAAACCATGAAGATGCAATTAGCAGCGAAGGTAAACTTTGATTAAAGTGGTTTTGATGATTTGATTGCAAACACACTTGATTCACAACCACTTTGTGTTGACGATAACGTTGTTTTCTGCAAAAATACAATCTCAGTTTATTAAACCACCATAAGATTCACCAACTTTGCCCGATCACTTCTTTTCACGACTCTTCGTTACACATGAAACTATTGGAAGGTAAAATTGCCTTGATTACCGGCGGATCCCGCGGCATTGGTGAAGCATTGGTGCGCAAATTCACAGAACATGGTGCAAAAGTGGCCTTTACGTACGTGTCTGCAGGCTCAGCATCCAAAGCAGATGCGTTGGCCGCTGACCTGGCCGGCAACGCCAAAGCCTATCAAAGCGATGCGGGCAATTACGCACAAGCGGAAACCTTGATCGCTCAGGTAATAGCCGACTTTGGAAAATTGGACATCGTCATCAACAATGCCGGAATCACCCGCGATACGCTTATGCTGCGCATGACCGAACAGCAATGGGACGAGGTGATCCAAACCAACCTGAAATCGGTGTTTAACCTCACCAAGCACGCCCTAAAACCCATGATTCGCACAGGCGGTAGTATCATCAATATGAGCTCTGTTGTAGGTGTTTTCGGCCAACAAGGGCAAGCAAATTATGCCGCTTCCAAAGCCGGAATCATCGGTTTTTCTAAATCTATCGCGAAAGAATATGGTTCCCGCGGTATTCGCTGCAATGCGGTGGCGCCCGGCTTTATTGCCACGGAAATGACCGATGCACTCGACGAAAAAACCAAAGAAGGCTACCTCGCGTCCATTCCCCTTAAGCGGCTCGGATCCGGTGACGATGTGGCCAATACCTGCGTTTTCCTTGCTTCCGAAATGGGCGCATACCTGACCGGACAGGTGGTTTCCGTCTGCGGAGGACTGAATTGTTGAATACAAGCGGTCGATCTTTTTCAATTTTGATGAACAGTAACCTATGTGCTTGGTACGCGCTTGTGATCCGCAGAGGGGGCATGGGCATTCAAAACACAGGGATAAGGTTACACGGGCCAAGGGATTGCCTGCTTACGTAACGCTTGGTTGGTTGCGTCTGAGAAAAAAAGTAGCCATTTTTTGTCTCAGACGCGACCCACTAACCAGTTAAGACAAATCATTGGTGTTGCGGTATACACTCAATGGTCTTCTCCCCGCCCTAAAATCTTGCCCAGCTCAAACGTCTTTTTCAGCAGGGCCTCTTCCTCTAGTTCGGCTTGGCTGCGCGTGCCAACAATTGTGTTAGACAAGTCGGGCTGGCCGGCATCTACCCAAGCCGTGTACCAAGCACTGCTCACGGCATGAATGGCTGCACGCATCCGGCGTTCTACCATATCATTCATAGCGTCTTGGTAGGCTGCGGCAAACTCCCTACAAGGGTAAATACCCAGTATTCCGAGCCTTGTATCGGGGCACATCTGCCGATCTGTGGGGAAACTGTTCCGCAGCGCCCGCTCGAGCGTCAACACGCTGTCCACCATGGTATTGCTGTCAAAGGTTGTTTGCCAGAACCACTCATCGGTTTTGGGAACGTACTCCGGTTTGCCCACAAAATAGTCGTACGTTTCGTCGGCGAAAAGCTCGGGGATACGGCTTTCCCAGAAACCATGAATACCGTGCTGATTGGTTTTTTGTCCGTTGTAATTGCTGCATGTGTGCAGGGGTACGTGTGCATCCCCGATGTAATGGCCTATTTCTGCGGAAAGGCGCAGGATTCGCGGCGCATCGTGTTGGCGAAAAGCCTCGGTGAGGTTTCGCTGGAACCGTTGTAAATTCCACGGAAGTATGCCGTGCTGCGACAGACGTTCTTGGTAATAAACTGCTACCGGGCGTTCAAGTTCCACGTTGTTGTCCTGCAGAAACACATACAGCGAGTCGGGCTGCAAGGCCGCATCGTCTTCATAATACCGAGGGAGCACATTTCGAAAATACCATTTTTTATAGTTTTTCAGTGCGTTTTCAGGCACGGGTACCCGGTCTCCAAACAACAATGTCGTGTCGCCGGAGGTATTCACCACCCAAATATCGGTATATTGTACCATGGCATCCACCCACTGGCGGGGCAGCGCCTCAAAAGGTGACACACCGTAGTTGTCGAGGTCAATGTAATGTCGTGCGCCCTCTTGTTTGGTAGAATAGCGCCGCATATCGGGATCTACCGCATGGTCAGTGACAAAATCTATGTTTTTTTTGTAAAACACCATCATCTCCGGAGGCAGCGTTAGCACTGCCAAACGATTGATACGTTTGTGGGCAAAAAAGCCCCATGGGGGATTGGACGAACCGGTACGCAACGGGAGGGGTGGCGCGGCGGTGTTTCCGGCAGACCATCCACCGGCCAAAACAAGCAGGAGCATCGCGGCAGTCAGGGATAAAAAAGAGTATCGTTTCATAAAAAAAGTAGTATCGTTTAAAGTTAAGACTCCCACCAACCCCATGCCTATACGGCACCTATCACCATTGCACGGCACAACCCATTTTATGCCTTGCTTGGTGTTCGCCAAGATCATCCCAAGCGCGGCGGGTGGGAGGGCCATAAGGAACACCTGACGAGGCGGAATTTCTATATCCTTAATAGATAGTATACAGAATTAGAGTGCTAGTCTCCCGCGCACCCTCAACCTGAAGTTGTGAAGCCCGCAAGGAATGGAAATGTTGTAATCACGCAGATCAGTCCGCCAAGTTCGACATACATCCTTTGCAATTCGCCAAATCTTAAGACCACGGATGCTATGTTCGACTACAACTCTGATTTTTGACTTGTCTTTGTTTTGTTC
>JBIPOY010000096.1:0-9723 GCA_044378705.1 Saprospiraceae bacterium | reverse complement strand
TTCGGTGAAATGCCGGTCTCCCGTGAGAAAAACAACACCCTTGATTCCTTCTCGTTCGATTCGACTGAGTAACGTGTCGCGCTCAGAAGGATAATAATGGAATGCCGTCTCATCGTTGTTATCGGTTGTTAGTACTTGGCCTCCAATGGCCACAAATTTGAATGGCGCACGGCTGGATGCCAGCGAGCCAATGAGCCACTCCATCTGTTCGGCCCCCAAGGAGGTGCGTTCACAACTACCACAACGGTCCGGTGAACGAAAATACCGGTTGTCCAACAGAAAAAAATCAGCATCATTGTACTGAAACATCGTCGTACAACCCTTCTGTCCATTGACGCCAAACGTTGGGTTACCCCAAAAATCACGAAATACCTCCCACGACTTTTCTTTGTTTACCCACGTCGCATCAGAGTTGTCAGGACCATAATCATGATCATCCCAAATTGCATAATGCGCCGTCGAGGCCAACAATGGTTGTAGCTCGGGCAAAGAACGTGTGTGCGTGTATCGGTGAACCATCCCCGTTTGGGTAAACCAATCGGGCTCTCGGTAGTACACATTATCTCCCAGCCAAACCATAAAATCTGGTTTCTGTTCCGCAATTCTGCTGAAAATCTGGTAGTTAGATCCATAAGGCTTAGGTCTGTCATACGCCGCTTCGTTGATAAAAGCACAACTGCCGGTGACAAACGAAAAGGGGGGAGGATCGCTGCGCCATTGCCAGAGGGACTGGGTCTTAAAGGTGGTAGGATAGGAAAGTTTCACTTTCTTTCCGCCAATTACAACCTGATATTGATAGGTCTTTCCGGGTTGCACCTGATCAGCAATACACTTGACCGCATAAGTAGGCTGCGCTGCAAACTCCCGGCGCGTGTGACACAGAACAGTTGGTGCTTCTACGTCCCAATAAACAACCTCTACCGTTGTAGGCCCTTTGGCTTGTACCCATATCAGTACCTCACGCATGTCCTCATAGCCAATCATCGGACCACTCTGCAACCCCTTGTTGCCGGAAAGCGATGCTACTGCATGATATGCCGGTCCGATACAGCCGTTCAAATAGGCAAGGGCAAAAAAACAGGCTACGCCAATCATATTGTTTCTACGCATGACACATAAATTTTGGGCTAAGGTAGCGATTAAACCCCCCTTATGAAAAAAATGATGGACCAACACGCTCCACGAATGTTCATTCTTTCGTCATAAAAAGTGCCGGCAACGAGGTTGATGGTCGAATCTGAGACAAAAAGTTGGGCTTTTTAGGGCTAGAAAGTGTGGCGATCAAAAATTTACAAAAAATTATATATTCCTTAGTATTGCAATTGACAATAAAAAGACTTAATTTTGGAGTAATCTAAAAAGGAGGTTTGGTATGACGACACTCGTAAATATTTCGTTTATGTTGCTGGCAGTCTCTTTTTTCGCAAAGGCTCAGCCGGTCGGAAAAACATTCAACAGATCTTTTAACACCGAGGGGGTGTCAACGATTGTACTCAACTTACCCGGTAAAGTTGATTTAAAAATTTGGGACAATCCGTCTCTCAGGTTTGAGATTGCCGTTGCGTTACCCCTTGGCAATGGTTCTTTACTCGACGAGTTGGCAAGCATCGGCCGTTACGATTTGGTTTCTAAATCCATCGGTGATGTGCTTGTCATCACGGCGCCCAACCTGCACAAACAGTTGAAGCTCAAAAGCGAGGAACTTCGTGAGGCTATCACATTTGTTGTGTACGTCCCAAAGGATCTGAAAATTCAGTCCCTCTCCACGGGGTCAAGCAATGAGTAAGTGCGTTTTGTTCCAGTATTACAAGCACGTTGCGGTGCTTTGAAGGTGCAAGGTATCGGTGCGCGAACCTTTGTTACCTATTTTTATACCCTACCGACAAAAGTGTCACCATTCGTACTACCCTTTTGGGTATTGTGTGCGAACTTTGCCACTGAAAATCGCTACCTATGAAAATCTTCTGCCTAATTCCTGCCATAATATTTGCGCTCTGTATCAGCAAAGCCAATGGACAGATGGAGCGCACCATGTACCAAGTATTTGAAGTAGATTCCGTAAAAACTGTCACGTTTGACTTGGTGGGCAACTACGAAGTGTACGCTTGGGCTGGCAGCAATATCCTTGTGGAAACAAACATTCAAATCTGGGAGGCATCTCGGGAAATACTCAACTTCCTGATCAAGGACGGGCGCTATGACATCACCCAAGACACTGCCGCTGCTATTGACAAGGGAGTTATGACCATCCAGACAAAGAACAAAGAGCGAAAGCCCATCAAACGCCGAGACGGTCGGGAATGCCCGGAACAAGCAACCATCAAGATTTTCTTTCCCGACACCTTTATCCTTTCGGAAGACAAAAAAGTACTCACCAGAATTGACCCCAACACCAAGGGTTGACGGGTTGGAAAAAGTCCTCGGCAAGCACGCGCTTATCGAGGACTTTTTCCAACCCATCCCAAAAGGATCACTACTTACACGGTTATTTTAATTTAAAAGAGAATGTTATGGTACCACATTCTTGCGATGCTTGAGAGGGCCCAAAGCGATATCCTTTGGCTGCCGCGATGGCCTTGCTCTTCAGTTCACTGTCTGTTGTTGAAGAGTCTTTATATTGATACTCTGCAGTCGTGACACGACCGTCTGTATCCACGCAGACGGCGATGACCACCTTACCCTGTTTTTGAGATCTGTCGTCAATTTTACCGCGGGTCGTTATTTTTCGGCCACCAAGTCCGCCACCGACAGACGGTCCCGTACCGGTACCATCACCGCCACCGGAGCCGCCACCGGTACCATTGCTTTTACCGAAGGGGTTGTCGCCCGTACCACCGGTGATACCGCCATTGCCGGCATTGCCGCCACCACCGGCGCCTGTGCCAGTGCTATTTTTCTTTCCATTGAACGCACCACCGGCATCATTTTTAACTTTATTGCGTTTGGCATCGGCTGCTGCCTTTGCATCGGCTGCTGCTTTTTGCCTTGCAATTTCCTCTGCTTGACGGATTTGTTCCTGTTGGTATGCTTCCGCTTGCTGTTTGCGCTCCTTTTCTTTTTGTTGTCTGACGGCTGCTACCTCCGGATCATCCGAAGTAGCCGTTTGAGGTGGCGCGGCAGGTGTTGGCTTCGGCGCTGCAATGGGAGTGGCTGCAGCGGGGGGTGGTGTCGGCGCAGGAGAAGACTGTTCACCCGGGGGAGTATAATCATCCCCCATACCCTTGTCGGGTTCGCCGGCGGCGGCATTGTCACCGCCGCCACCCCATTCAATGGAAATAGGTGGAATTTCGGTGCTTTCCGGTTTTTTTGCAAATGTGTAGAGGAACATCAGCAAAACCAGGAGGGTATGAAACACCAGACTTATCAAAAGACCTTTGGTGCGATTTTCATTTTCATTGACTACGGCTTTCATAACATCGTTGTTTAGGTGTAATGATGCTTGGCGCGCGACACAGACCGTGTGTTACCCGTGGGGAGAGGACGTCTATTCTTGACTAGGATTGGTCGCTAAGATAGTCTTCACCTTCAATCGGTTGGCGATGTCCAGGATAAACACGACATCTTCCACGGTGGCGGCTTTATCGGCTGCAACGGTGATGGTCGTTGTTTTCGGGTCTTTGCTATCGGCCCTCATGCGTGCGCGAAGAGCCGTCTCTAGTTTTAACTTATCTACCCCCTGGCGCTCGATGTAAAAGGTACCGTCGGCTTTTACCGAAACCGAGAGGGCGGGAGAGGCCATAGACTTAGATGTGCTGGAAGGCAGTTGAAGATTCAGGGCATTGGGTGTGACGAAATTAGACGTCAGCATAAAAAACATGAGCAACAGAAAGATCACGTCAATCATGGCTGCTAGGCTGAATTCCGGCTCGACCCGTTGGCGGCGTTTGAGTCCCATTTTCTTAAATTTAATACGTGGGTAAAGTGACAAAAAGGATTGAAGGAGGAGGGCCGGCTTAACCTTCCTTCCAACATCCATCTAGGACTATCAACGAGATGGCTCCTGCAATAGATCCATGAACTGCACGGCAGTATTTTCCATTTTGAAAATCACTTTGTCGAGGTTATTCACCAAAATATTGTAGCCCGCCATGGCAATAATGGATACCAACAAGCCCGATGCTGTTGCCGTCAATGCGTGGTAAATACCATTGGAAAGCGTTGAAGGCTTGATCACGTCGGCAGACGCCATATCCTGGAAAGCGATAATCAAACCAATAACGGTACCCAAAAGGCCAATCATCGGAGCGATGCCTGAAATAGAGGCAAGGGTAGAAAGATTCTTTTCCAGTTTCAGCAACTCCAAGTTGCCAACATTCTCAATAGACTTGTTGATATCGTCCAACGGTTTTCCAATGCGGTCAAGCCCTTTTTCCACCATACGAGCCATTGGTGCATCAACACTCTGGCACAATGCCTTTGCGGCCTGAAGATTCCCACTTTCAACACTGGCCCGAATACTGTTCATAAAATTGTGGTCCACCTGCCCAGCGCGGGTCAGCGTGAGGTACCTTTCGATGATGATGTAAACGGCAACAATAGACAATATGAGCAAGATACCGATCACAATCAGACCGGAGGTGCTACTGCCCAAAATAATATCTAGGAGGGATTGTGATTCGGCTGTCTTGGTGACGGGTACCGTAGCGGGTGCCTGCAGGAAGAACAAGGCGCTCAAAAAGGCGTGGAGTGTCATAAATTTATCGAACTGATTATACGGTGAAACAAATGGTTTCTTTTGGAATGCGTTTGAATATCGATGCAAAGACGCTTGAGCGAAACTTTTATTTTTAGAAAGATGCGTTTTGCCGTCAAAAAAAGCACGGTTCCGAGCAAAACAAACAAAATTAAAAACAAAATTAGCACTGGTGCCGCCTGAAAATCAATATTTAACCACACTCCGAATGTTTACAAACGCCAAAAGTATGTCATTTTGTATCCTCACGGGCAATAATTGAAACATTTTTGACTTTCAAGATTGATATTCTTTCTGCTATGGCATCCACCATTTAAGTAAGTCCATCGGTCATCGGGTCTGAGAAAAAAAAAGCGGCTATTTTTGTCCGTTGAAGGGGCTTTTTATTCAATTCAGAATGTTTTATACCATAATAAAATACAAAATCCTTAACTTTACGACGTTTTAAAAGGCTATTTTCAGCCCATTGATGCCCAAAATTGCCCTATACGCATTCACGCCGTTTTTTTCACAGCGATGCGTACCGGTTTTTTTCACGAAAAATTGTTACTTCGTTTTTCATCCTACTTCCTTCTATCTCTTGGACCCAATTGGTGTTTACACTGGTTGGGTTCATTTTTTGAGATACATTTGCGGGGAATAATTCCTGGAAAAGCCCATCGGCGCACCCATCATGCATACACACGAACATAAATTGGAAGCCTTTGGTCGCTTACTGACCATCATGGACGAATTACGCGCACAATGTCCTTGGGATAAAAAACAAACCATAGCATCCCTGCGCAACCTCACCATTGAAGAAACCTACGAACTCGCCGATGCCATCATCTCCAACGACCTCAAGGGTGTTCGGGAAGAAATTGGTGACGTAATGCTACACATGGTTTTTTATGCCAAAATCGCATCAGAAACGGGCGATTTTGACATAGCCGATGCACTCCATGGTATCTGCGACAAACTGGTATCGCGGCACCCCCATATTTACGGCGATGTCATCGTGACCGGAGAAGAGGATGTAAAAAGAAACTGGGAGCAACTCAAGCTCAAGGAAGGGAAAAAGTCATTGTTGGAAGGCGTTCCCAGCAGCCTCCCCGCCATGGTAAAAGCTTACCGCATGCAGGAAAAAACGAAGCAAGTGGGGTTTGAATGGGAAAATACCGCTCAGGTATGGGAAAAAGTAGAAGAGGAAATCGGGGAGTTACACGCCAATATAAAAGCCAATGCTCCCTTGCATGATATAGAAGAGGAGTTTGGCGATGTGTTGTTTTCGCTGATCAACTATGCGCGTTTTATAGGCGTTGACCCGGAAACGGCGTTGGAAAAAGTGAATCGGAAATTTAAGCGTCGGTTTGAGTACATCGAAAAACAGGCGCATAAGCCGCTACAAGACATGGTATTGGCGGAAATGGAAGTTTTATGGAACGAAGCCAAGGCCTTAGAAAAAGGGTGAATTTTACCCACCGGGAATTAAAAAAAGGGACGGCGTTGAACGCCGTCCCTTTTCAATAGGAGTCCATCGAGGACAGATCAGTCATAGCGACGCACTTGCTTTTTGCGCTTCGTTTTGAAGAAATTGCCATCTTTTTCGCCATTGCCGGTGACAGCGCCTTTGCGCACCATGGCGCAGCGGAAGCCCACCGTTTTGCTTGTTTTATTTTCATCGAGGAAGCGGCGTGTACCTGGAGCAAGCCAGAAAGCACGATCGGCCCAAGAGCCACCTTTAATTACACGGGTGCTGTCGTTGATCAGGGTGCTTTTTCCGTAGAAATATTCTACCTGCGATTCTTTGTCACCGTCGAGGAAGTTGTACACTTCAGGGCGTTTGTAGTTATCGCGACGAGCCGTCGAGGTTGTATCAATCAACTCGTAAACCAAGCGGCCGAGGCTGTCTTTCACAATAGGAGCACCAGTTTCTGGATCAAGTTTTTTGGTAAAAAACTTGTTTCCACGATACGCATTGAGGTCATCATTGCCCGTATCTTCCAAATCTGTAGAGGTCATTGGGCGATACAAGTCAGCCGTCCATTCGTTGACGTTACCGGCCATGTTGTACAGACCATAATCATTTGGCCAACCGGAAACCACTTCCGCTGTATAGAAAGCGTTGTCGTTGAGGGCGCCGGCCATACCACCGTAGTCACCACCACTCCGTTTGAAGTTGGCCATGATCTTACCTTGGTTTTTGTTGCGTTTTTGGTAGCGCACGGTATTGCCATTCCAAGGATAGATACGGCGGTCGGTAACCAGCTCATCTTTAGAGGTGGCTTGGTTGCCCAAGAGTCCCATAGCGGCGTATTCCCATTCTGCTTCCGTTGGAAGGCGGTAAGCAGGCAGCAAGATACCATCCTCCAGCTTGACGCGGCGTTCACCGCCCGTGCGGATATCCGGCATGTTTTTGCGAACGCTAGGCTCATACTGCCCTGCGAGATACGCTTCGGTGTCGAAGTTGTTCTCGTTTTTTTGATCTGTGGTAGGATCAATGATACCGCGTTTGATGAGAATCATCTCATTCACGCGATCTGTACGCCATTTGCAAAAATCATTGGCTTGGTGCCAATTGACCCCTACAACCGGATACTGGTAATAGTCCGGAGAGCGGAAGTAATTTTCCACCATCGGCTCGTTGTACGCGAGTTCTTCACGCCACACCAAGGTGTCGGGAAGGGCTCTTCTCCATACCTCCGGGTAGGTTTCCCCGTACACACGGTTGATCCAGTAGAGGTATTCTTGATAGTCAATGTTACGGACTTCCGTTTCGTCCATATAGAACGATGAAACTGTAACACGGCGGGCGACATTGTTCCATTCGTAGGTGACGTCCTGGTCGGTAAGACCCATGGTGAACGTACCACCTTCGATGAGTACTAGGTTGGGACCAGTGGCTTGGCCTTCGTAATCAGACTTTTCAAAGCCGCCCCACTTTTGGTCGTTGTATTTCCAACCAGTAGTTGTCGAACTTTCTGATTTCTTCCCGCAACTGGCCAGCGCGAGGGCCAGCATGGCAAAACACAATCCGAGATTGATAGTTTTCTTCATTGTATGAACTACAGGTTTTGAAAATTGAATGGCAAATGTAGAAAAAGAAAGATTAAATTAACCCAAGGTTACTCAAATTTTAACGGATTTACTGGAACATTCGAGTACAATCGTTGATATCAGGCCTATTTTGTTTGTTTAACAGGAGTCCGAACGATAATTCGTAGGCTCCTCCTGCCTTTCCAGACAAGCCGGAAACCGTGATATCGTAACTAATACCCACTTTCCAAATGCCCTGCCGAAGCCCCGCCAACAAGATAACGGCATCCGCATTGCTAAAAGTATGTCGAAACCAAACGCCTGTAAACACTGGGCCGACACTGGCATAAGCACCAAGATTGAGTTGCTTGTAAGGGCCCTGAGAAACAAACAGGAAATTAGGAGAAATAAACGATGGTGGTTTTGATTTATTGCCCGCTTTTACAATCCATTCTGTGCCGCCGTGTAACGTGTACCGCAGTGGAAGGCCACGATAGAGGTTGTTGTTGGCCAATAGAATACGCGTATTGGGGGTATTGAGGTGATGGAGCGCAAAACCCAAGTAGAGTTTTTTACTGAGCAACAGTAATCCGGTAGAAAGATCCAGCGACGAATTGCTGGTAGCATCGGGGCGAATCTCTTCCGTATTATAGGTAAAGCCGTTGTTGGGATCGATTTGATCGGCAAAGGTGAGCTTAAGCCAATCAAGTTGAACTTGGTGCAGCCCCCCTTCCACCCCGAGTCTTACGGCCAGATCATCGTTCAGTTGAAGCTTGTAGGCAAAGGTGGCCGAAAACTTGGATGTTTTGAGAATTCCATTTCCTGCATTGTCTCCTTCGGCGTAAAAACCGATCCCGCTGTTGATTTTATCAAGACTTTGGTCATAAAACACTGCGTAGGTACGGTAAGCATTGTCAAAACCTGACCATTGATTCCGATACGCCAAGCCGGCACGTGAAGTATTGGCACTACCTGCGAACCCCGGATTCGTCTGAAGGGGCATCGCATAAAACTGCGAAAAGATGGGATCCTGAGCAGAAACCATCACGCAAGAGAACAGTGACGCAAGGAATAGCAGTTGTTTCATGGGGGAAAGGTCTGTTTTCATGGGGGAAATGACAAACTTAAACGCAGTCAGATGTTGCAAATTGCGTTTTAAAGACATTTATAGATTGAATTGACGGGCAAAAATATTTTATTTTACAACAAATCCGCGCATTAAACCAATATCATAGGAATTTCAAGGGTTCTTTTTAGGTAATATTCCACATTTTCACGGACAATAATGTCCAAGGGAAGGTACTGGAGTAGGGGAATTTTTTTTCGGAGGATAAGGTGATTGACAATGGTCAGTATGCCCATATAGCCTTGGTGCCAAGCATTTTGGTTGATAAGAAAGCGAATGTTGTTTTCAGCCAACAGCTCTAAGTTGGGTTGAATAAGATCAAACCCAACCACTTTAACCCGTTGCTGGGTACTTGGATCGAGGGCTTGTACCAATTTATAGGCGCGGGAATTCGTCACAAAAAAGCCACTCAACCGGGGATATTGCAAGAATTTCTCTTCTGTCCAGGCCTTCATTTTTCCCGGATCATCAAAATCCTCAAAGATTTCAGCAAAAACTTCAATGGATTTAGAGCCTCGCTCGGCAAAAAAGTCTTTGAAACCCTGCTGCTTGGTTTGTAGATGCCTAGCGTTTAGCACCTCTTTATCTAGGTTGAGTACCATGGCTTGATCACCATCATTGAGACCGAAATTAAGCAATCTTCCTGCCAAAACACCACTCTGGTAAGAATCCTGACCTATATAACTGAGCGCATCCGTACCCTCAATGTGGGTGTTGATCATCACCTTGGGAATGCCCAACCGGGTCGTTTCGGCCAGGAGGATTTCCGATTCAGCCAAAAAAAGCGGCGCAAACAAGACCGCCTCCGGAGCTGTTTGAAGGGCTTTTTTTACGGCTTTAAGGTAGTCTAGTGGCTCAAAAAGTGAAAAAAAGTGGAATTCTATGGCTA
>JBIPOY010000418.1:0-3344 GCA_044378705.1 Saprospiraceae bacterium | reverse complement strand
AATCCAGGACGGTGCTCCTGTCTTCAGCGGTACCCGTGTTCGCATCGAAACATTCTATGACTTCCTCAGAATTGGCGTCAGCGTCAATGAGTTCTTGGATGAATTCCCATCCATCACCCGCGATCAAGCCATGGAAGTGTATGAATTGATCAACCACCACTATACGCCCGATCAAATCGGTGCGTTGGCGATGGGCACGCTCTCAAACAGCCAAAACAAAGAACACCGTTTGGTGGCCGCCGCCTAACCCAATCGATGTGCTTTTTCGGTATCCGCGCATGAACCCTTCATGGCGCTACTGCTGTGCTTTTTATCAGTGCATACACCTGCTCTGCGGCATGGTCCCAACTGAATTTCTTCAGCTGTTCCCGCCCCTTGATGACCAACTGCTCCGATAATTGTCGGTCGGTATAAACCTTGTATAGCCCTTCTGCAATGTCACCCTCTGACAACGGATTCACTAGCAAGGCCGCGTCTCCGGCTATCTCCGGCAGACAACTGCTGTCTGAGGTAATCACTGGGGTGTCACAAGCCATCGCTTCCACCAAAGGCAATCCAAAGCCCTCGCTGATCGAAACATATACCATGGCCATGGCCGCCGCCGTTAGCCCGGGCAATTCTTGTTCTCCCACATACCCCAAAAAGTGAATGTCTTCGCGGTAAGACGACTCCTCCCAAACCGTGCGCACTTCCCCTGTTTGCCAAGCAAAACGCCCCGCCAATAATAACTTGACCGGAGCACCCGTCCTCAATTTGAATTGATCAAACGCCCGCATCAACCGGGGAACATTCTTCCGGGGGTGTATCGCCCCCGCGTAAAAAAAATAGGGCTGACCATCCGAATATTTTTCCCGAATATTTTTTTTTTCAGCTTCATTCAAAGGCAAAAAACCGTCGCGGCAACCATTGTAAACCGCCACAACTCGCTCCAATGGAATACCACACGTGGCTACCACGTCGGCCCGAACAAATTCAGACACCGTCAGCACCTTGTCGGCCCGATGCAACCATTTTGGAAGGAATTGTAGCAGATAAGAACGGTGCCTACGCTCAATTTGCGCCGGAAAATGCAAGGGCACCAAGTCATGACACGTCATCACGGTAGGTATCCGCAACCGAAGACTACACATCGAATCCGGTGAAAAAAATACCGCAGCTCCCATTCGATGCAGTACCCTTGGCACGGAGTACTCAAACCACCACCGAAACAAGATTGGGTGTCTGGCAGGCGGCCATACCACCACCGGGGTCACATTGGTTCCATACACAAACCGTGGGTCGTATGGACGATCAAACAAAAAAATAAACTGATCCTCCGGGTGTTGCTGCA
This sequence comes from Saprospiraceae bacterium, assembly GCA_044378705.1. Classification (GTDB taxonomy): domain Bacteria; phylum Bacteroidota; class Bacteroidia; order Chitinophagales; family Saprospiraceae; genus M3007. The sequence continues at coordinate 2,014 of JBIPOY010000418.1, read as the reverse complement.
CCATCCGGCGCACAATTTCATGGGTGTACCAACCAAATCCTTCCAATTGGCCCGGAAGTAAAAACCTAGTATTTATGGCTATTTTCACGAATAACAAAGGGTTTGAGTGGGTAAAAACAGCACAGAACAAAGCATAATATTCCTGCTCCGGCCCGCGTGAGTTCTGTACTTTTGCAGCGCAGTAGTTCAGATACTCCGGCAAAAGTCCTCATTCCTCACGTATTATTCACCATTCCAAGATGCTCGATTTTTCAGCAACCCGACTCACCCGTTTTTTGGCCACTTGGGTGGGCAATAAGAACCGCTACGAAGGTGTGGTGATTCCCAAACAAACACTGGTGTCTCTACACGACGTAGCCGAGGAGATGATCCTCACCACCATGCTCAAGCCTTTTGAAAAAACCCAAGAGTTTTTTTATTTCCACCACGAAGAAGATGTGACCAACCATCCTGTTTTTCAGGTGTGTAACACCATCTTTCAAAACCCGGACACCCTCGTGGAACAAGCCGCCCAACTGGCGCAAATGCTCTACCACCACAGTGAAAACCCGAAAATACAAGGAGGTGAGTTCTTCGTGGCACACTTCGAAGACCTGCAATTGGAAGGAGAACCCACCAGCGCCATCGGCTTGTGGAAAGTCCAATCAAAAGAATCTTACCTGAAAACAGAACGAACGGCTGAATCTTTCGCCATCAGTGTGCTGGAAGGTATCCCCACCGGAAAAATGCAGGTAGCTGCCCTCATTTTTAATATGGATGAAACAGAAGGATACCGTATCTGTGCCCTTGACGCGGTAACCAAAAAAGAAGAGCGCTCCTTTTGGAAAGATGAGTTTTTACGCCTAAGACCCATCGAAGACAATTACTTCAATACCCGACACTACATCAGCCTTGCCAGTGAATTTATTACCCAAAAAGCTCCTTTTAAATTCGGATTCGACCGCACCGAAACCATTGACCTGCTCAATCGTTCCGGCGATTATTTTAAGGACAACGATACGTTTGAAGTGGATGATTTCGCCAAAAATATTTTTCCCGAAGAAGAAAGACAAGAAGCTTTCCACGAATTCAGAGACCAATACGCCAAAGCGTATGCCGTTCCGCTCGAAGAAAAATTCGACATCAGCGACCAAGCCGTAAAAAAAGAATTCAAGGTTTTTAAAAGTATCCTCAAACTCGATAAAAATTTCCACATCTATGTCCACGGACGCCGAGATCTCATCGAACGCGGTTTCGACGAAGACAAAGGAAAAAAATTCTACAAGGTGTTTTTTGAAAACGAAGAGTAAGGTCTCCAGCGCCTTCACTTCGTTCCCAACAACAAGTCCCTCCCCCGGTATCCGGAGAAGGGACTTGTTGTTTTACAGACCACCCATTCCCTGTTTCCTATCGCTCTACGGTCACATCGCCCTTGAACAACTCTTTACGGCCGTCTATGAACTCCAATTCTGCCTGATATACAAACACCGCCGGGTTCATGGGCTGCCCGTGGAAAGTGCCATCCCAGCCCAGGGAAACATCATTGGGCTGGAAATCGTGACGCTCCCACAGCAATTCTCCCCAACGTGAATACACCTGTAGATAATGGATCTTGACCACCGCCTTCTGATCCGCAAAAATGGTGAACGCATCGTTTTCACCGTCGTCGTTGGGTGAAAAGATATTCGGGATATACACATCCACCAAGCGATCAACCAACAATCGAAGGGTTGCATCGTCACGGCAACCGGCATCGGTTTTTACCTCTACTTTGTACTGGGTAGAAAGGAACGGGGATGCCACCAACGACAAACAAGTATCACAACTCAAACCGGTGGAAGGTGTCCACAAGACCGACTGAATCTGAGTCAAGGGAAGGTTTATTTGCGCTGAAATCTGGTACGAATCCCCCAAATCAATCGTTGCCTCCGGCGTCACCAGCACCTGAAATTCAGCAGGCTCTACCAAAACTGCCGAGAGGGTCGTACTGCAACCTTCAGCATCTTGCACCACCACGGTGTAAGGCCCCGGCTCT
>JBIPOY010000095.1:0-9737 GCA_044378705.1 Saprospiraceae bacterium | reverse complement strand
AATTCATCTACGAGCAACAAGCCTATTTCACCCCGTAAAGTTTCGCGCACTGATTCGTTGCGCAGCAAACGGCTGACATAGGTTTCCATGTCGGTGTAATCAATCAGCCCGCGTTTTTTTTTGTACTGTTCAAACTCTCCTAGCGCATCGGAAGCGATATCGAATACAAAATCCAGGTATTCTTTCACGTCATCGCGGAATTGCTGGTGTTCATCGTGGCGAAGTGCCAATTCTTGGAGGTCTTCCATCAAGTGACGACTTTTGACGGCCACGCTTGTCTTGGCAATTTTCACCCATTCATACCAGTAAAGTTCCCCGCGAAATTTCAGTTGGGCGTACAGGCCCTTGAGGGTATCAATGGCCGCTTTGGTCATTTTAGAGGTATCCGCTTCATGGGCTTCAAGGGCCGCTACCGTTTGGTCAATGGCGGAGATGAGGCGGTTGTTCCAAGACACCGCATCGGTTGTTTGTGCCGGTTCAAGGAGTGTTGAAAAAGACTCCCATGAGCGAGTTTTACTGGTTTCCAGCACCTCTTTTGAAAAATTATTGGCCCTGGCTACCTCCGTCAAAGCACGGATGTCACTGCGCCAGTCGAAACTGTTGTCGTACGTTTTTTTGGTAAATGCGAGTCGGTCGGCGAGCTGATTCACCCGTTCGATGCGCTCTACGGTGAGCACTTGCGACAGCGATTCATTGAACAGGCGTTGTCCATCGCCCTCGCCGATGATTTCCACCAAAGGCGAAACGCCGGCTTCAAATGCAAAACGTTGTAGCAGCCTTGTCCCGATGCTGTGTATCGTGCCAATGAGGGCCTCTCCCAATTCATTGGCGGCCTCTGTCATCCCTTTTTCGAGCAATTTCAGGCGCACGCGCTCTTGCAGTTCTGCTGCGGCTTTTTTGGTAAATGTCGTTGCCAGAATCCCGGCTGGCGACATACCCTCTTGCAGCAGCGCGACCATGCGTTCTGTAAGCGTAAATGTTTTGCCGGAACCGGCGCCGGCAGAGATAATTTCGATGTTCATAGGGCAGCAGGGTTAGAAAAAAAAGGCAAAAATAGGGCAAAAAAAGAGCAAAAAAGCGCGTAATGTATCATAACAAAAGCGCCACAGCGATCATCAATCACCATGGCGCTTTCATCAGCAGGAGATGTACGTCATTATTTTTGTAAGGCACTGTGGTAACGATTTGCCACTTCTTCCCAGTTCACGACATTCCACCAGGCGGATACGTAATCGGGACGGCGGTTTTGGTAGTGCAGGTAATAGGCGTGTTCCCACACATCAAGTGCGAGGATAGGCCGGCCTTTTTTCTCTGCCAAGTCCATGAGTGGGTTGTCTTGGTTTGGGGTAGAACAAATGAAAAGATTGCCCTCCGCATCCACGCAGAGCCACGCCCATCCGGAGCCGAAACGGGTGGCCGCGGCTTGTGCGAGTTGTTTTTTCATTTCGTCAAAGGAGCCGAACTGCTGGCTTATTTTGGTTGCCAATTCGCCACTGGGTTCACCACCGCCGTTGGGCGACATGATTGCCCAAAACATGGTGTGGTTCCAATGGCCACCGCCATTGTTGCGCACAGGGGCGGGTAATGTTGAGATGATGGAAAGGAGTTCTTCGAGGCTTTTGCCTTCGTGCTCAGAGCCTTGCAGTGCTGCATTGAGGTTGGTTACATACGCGGCGTGGTGTTTGCCGTGGTGGATTTCCATGGTACGAGCATCCACATGGGGTTCGAGCGCATCAAATGCGTAGGATAGATCGGGAAGAGAATATGCCATTGATTGATTGTTTTTTCAGTAAAAAAAGAAAAGTAACGCATTGGTTGACGTGCTGTTGGGCACAAAAAGGACCTTTTTTTTTGTCTCAGACGCGACCACCTACATTGGTTAGAAAAAAAATGATCTGCGTTCAGACTTAAAATGACGTGTGCCGCCGCAAAAGTACGGGATAATTTATTCTGAACTAACGTTACTTTTGAGCCTCTGTACAACAGACCCCTACCTATTGCAGCGTATGATCACAGAAAATACCATTGCATTAATTATTCCTTACTACAATGGCTCTGACTATATTGAAGCTGCCATTGGCTCTGCATTTTCCCAAACATTGCCATTTCATGAGGTCATCGTCGTAGATGATGGATCCAAAGAATCCGAATCATTGTTGTTGGAAGCACTGCTCGAAAAATATCCATTTACCTATATCAAACAAGAAAATGGTGGACAAGGGAGCGCTCGAAACGCCGGATGTCACCTTGCTGTATCGGATTATGTTTGTTTTTTGGACCAAGATGATGTTTTGCTGCCGGAGCACAACACCATTCTGATCACGGCCATTCATGCACAACCATTGGAGCGCCGGGGATGGGTGTATGCAAATTTTGCTATTTGCCATTCAAATGGCAAAATTACCTCCATAAAATCGAGACCAAAGGTCAGTGCCGATACGATTAAGATTATTTACAACTTAGTATCTCAAGATCTTTTTATTCTTCCATCTGCCTGTATCATCTGTAAAAAAGCATTTTGGGCGGTGGGAGGGTTTGACGCACAATTTCGTGGTTACGAGGATGACGACCTTTTTATTCGTATGTTTTTGAAGGGATTTGAGTATGCTTTTGAAGATCAGGACGTCTATATCTGGCGTACCCATGGTGCCCAAACGTCTTCCAGCAATTTGATGCTTACGAGTAGAATGTTGTTTATCCATAAATGGTTTTACGGCAATCATGATCCGTCTATCCATTTGGATGGCATACGACAATCCTTGTACAACAGATTCAAGATCACCATTCTTCGGGATGTTTTGGAAGCCGGCACCCCTGAAAGGCTTGGATTGGCAAAAAAATACTGTCAGGAATTCTCCAAAACATTCTATTCAAACCAAAAGGGTTTTGAAAAAACAGCCTTTACCGTTTTTAATTTGTTTCCTCAAAAACTACTCAAAACCACCCTGTTTATGCTGAAAATATTCGGTATTCGATTGTTCTGGTAAGCCTACAAGTCCAATATGGATTGCACTTTCCTGGTAGTGTAGAATCCCTCCAAAATACCTCTTTCATCCACTTTTTTCATTTGTCGCTTACCTTTGCGCTCTGTTCTTCCGAGCTAACAATCAAACAATGTATCGTCAACACAAAGTGGTTGCGCATGAAGGGTGATTGCAATCCTTTTAAAATCAAATACTTGCAATCAATCCAATCATCAAAATCACTTTAATCACCGTCTAACAATGGAATACCGTATAGAAAAAGACACCATGGGCAAGGTACAGGTGCCCGCACACGTATATTGGGGCGCGCAAACGCAGCGATCCATCGAGAATTTCAACATCGCCCGCGATACCAATCGGATGCCCCTCGAAATCATTCGAGCATTCGCCATTTTAAAAAAAGCTGCTGCCCTCACCAACTTCGAGGCCGGGGTGCTGCCCAAAGAAAAATGTGATCTCATCGGTCAGGTATGCGATGAAATATTATCGGGGTCTCTCAACGACCAATTCCCCTTGGTGGTGTGGCAAACGGGATCAGGCACGCAAAGCAACATGAATGCCAACGAGGTCATTGCTTACCGAGCACACGTTTTACAAGGCGGACAACTCAGCGACGAGCAAAAGTTCATCCACCCCAACGACGATGTCAACAAGTCGCAGTCATCCAACGATACCTTTCCAACGGCCATGCACATTGCAGCCTATCAAATGCTGATGGAGGTTACCATTCCCGGCTTGGAAAAACTCCGTGACACCCTGCACTCAAAGTCTGAAGCCTTCATGGACGTTGTAAAAATTGGCCGTACACACTTCATGGATGCCACGCCGCTTACCTTGGGGCAGGAGTTCTCGGGCTATGTTGCCCAGTTGAACCATGGACTGCGCGCCATCCGCAACACCTTGGCTCACTTGTCTGAACTGGCACTTGGGGGCACCGCCGTTGGTACGGGTATCAATACGCCAACAGGCTACTCGGAGAAGGTAGCGCACCACATTGCCTCTCTTACGGGCCTACCCTTCATAACAGCACCCAATAAATTTGAATCCTTGGCTGCCCACGACGGCATTGTAGAAGCCCATGGCGCCCTCAAAACGGTTGCCGTAAGCCTCATGAAAATCGCCAACGACGTGCGTATGCTGTCTTCCGGACCGCGTTCCGGCATCGGTGAAATACACATCCCCGACAACGAACCAGGCTCCTCAATTATGCCCGGGAAGGTAAACCCTACCCAATGCGAAGCCCTGACAATGGTAGCCGCACAGGTGATGGGCAACGATGTAGCCATCAACATCGGCGGCTCCAATGGCCACTTCGAACTCAACGTGTTCAAGCCGGTAATGATATACAACTTCTTGCATTCAGCCCGTCTTATCGGGGAAGCCTGCGTCTCCTTCAACGATAAATGTGCCATGGGTATCGAACCCCTGCGCGACAACATCGCCAAGCATGTCAACAACTCCCTGATGCTGGTAACGGCCCTCAATACCAAAATTGGGTACTACAACGCCGCCGCCATTGCCCAAAATGCACACCGCAAAGGAATTACCCTGAAAGATTCGGCCTTGGAGTACGAACTGCAAGGGCTTGATTTCAAACACATGACATCTGAGCAATTTGACGCCTGGGTAAAACCGGAAGACATGGTGGGGCGCTAGACGGTGATCAGGGTGATTTTGATGATTGGATTGATTGCAAATATTTGATTTTAAGTAACTGGTTAGCGTGGTCGCGTCTGAGACAAAAAAGTGGCCATTTTTTGCCAGACGAAGCAGATTTTTGCAGGCCGTAGCAGCGCTACGGTCAAAAAAATCTGCGAAGTATGGCGGAAAATGGGCCTTTTTGGGCCAGACAGCGTGCCACCTAACCAGTTACTTTTTTTTAAGGTCAACATTAAAGTTAGCGTTCAGCATTATTCCGTTGTTCTGTTGAAACACGTTTCGATTATTTACTTCTCTTCCAAGTTGTAATATTTGATTGATATAACCTACTTCAATTCTGATAAGCGTACTAAATCTATATCCCAATAATATCCCTATCCGATTCTGGTCAAAAATGTTTTCATTTACATTTTTACCAAATCCTATAAAAATTTCATCGTAAAATGCAATGTATGGCGTTTTATCTTTCATTTCCTTGCCTTTTAGAGGTGTTTGAAAACGCATCATATACCTAAACCTGTTTACAAAAGGATACTCGTCCTCTACTGCAAGATTCGCATTGGAGTATCGCCCTACCCAGCGCTGTTCAAGCATAAAACGGTGGGATAAATCAACATTTGAAACTTTGTCTGCTAGGGTTACCATTTGAAATAAACGGTGTTCCGTAAAGTTCTTACCCATTCCATTGATTGAAATTTCTCCGTAAGGAAAAGTTTCAATCCAAGCGTAGCCAATCCTTAATTGTATTTTTTGATTTATTTGATAATTAACGCCCACTCGCATTAAACTCTGTTGCCATTCTGTAATAATTTTGTTTCTTCTAAATTGGTATTCAGTGTGTAAACCAACCTTTTTTGATACTTTAAACGTGCCAAAATAATTGTACCAACCCACCGTATTATGGTTGTTAAGTCGCGTATTTTGAGCGGTTACTGCGTTCGAAATAAAAACTGCCTGTAACAAAAGAAGCAAAAGAAGCAAAAGAAATTTTTTCATAAAGAGTAGTTATACCTTGGGCTTTTGGCTCAAAACAGATGCCATATCTGTGGGTATTTCATTGATTTGAAAGCGCCGCTTCCAACGTGAATATCAATATTTTACATCGGTTGGCAATATTATTACAGACAAATTCCGGTACTGCGTGGTGAAATCGTGGTGTCTTAAAACAACACACGTCTACAACACCACTTCTTCGCCCAAAGCGGGTATCGCAATGTTGGAAAATCCATGTTCGTGGAGGTACTGACGCCACTTTTCCTGCCGATCAATGGTGCCGTGTACCAGCCACAATTGTTGCAGGGAATTCTTCTGATTGGCAATAACATCCAACATTTCACCGCGGTCGCCGTGGGCAGAAAAGGAATCCATCACAACGACATCGGCCAACACTTGTCGGTATTGGCCCATGATGTGAAGGCTTTTTGCCCCTTCACGGAGCTTTCCACCGGGTGTATTGGGGGTGCAGTAACCAACTATCAGGAAAGTATTGCGCTGATTCTCAATATTGTTGAGCAAGTGATGTCGAATGCGTCCGGCGTTCATCATACCGGAAGCGGAGATGATGATGCAGGGTTTGTGGGTGGTATTGAGTTTTCTCGACCCCTCCGAACCACGGATATAGTATAGGTTGTTAAAACCAAAAGGATTCTCATTGTCTGCCATGTAGCGGTGCACCTGACTGTCAAAACATTCCGGGTGGTTGATGAAAATCTCTGTGGCATTAACCGCCAGTGGGCTGTCCACATAAACAGGCACCTGTGGCAATTTGCCGGCACTTTGAAGCTGGTCGAGCATGTACACAATTTCCTGGGTACGCCCGACAGAGAATGCCGGTATGATGACCTTGCCTTTTTTCTCCACACAGGTATGCCGGATGACTTCCAGAAATGCCTCCATTTCGGAAGGGGCAGATTCGTGGTCGCGGTCACCGTAAGTACTTTCACAGATCAAATAATCCAACGGGGGCATCGGCAACGGATCTCCTAAAATAGGGCGATTGGGGCGGCCAATATCGCCCGTAAAACCAAACATCACCGTTTTATCGCCTTGCTTTATTTCAAGGGTAACCGTGGCGCTGCCCAGAATATGCCCGGCATCGCGGAACATCACCCTGACATCAGGATGTATGTGAAACCACTGCTCATAGTTATAGCCCGCAAACAACCGCATGGCCATCTGTACATCTTCAACCGTATAGAGCGGCTCCACTTCGGGATCACGGTCCTGTTTGTGCCTGTTTTGATGATCGGCGTCTCCTTCCTGAATTTTTGCGCTGTCCAGCAACATGATAGAACAGAGATCACGCGTGGCATGCGTGGCATAAATTTTACCCCGAAAACCGTTGCCGACCAACTTGGGTACCCGACCGGTATGGTCAATGTGTGCGTGGCTCAGAATCAGGCAATCAATGTCTTGGGGCTGAAACAACCACTTTTCATTGAATCCAAGCATGGGGTTTTCCGAAATACTTTGGCCATCGTCATCGCCTCCGCCTTGGTACAGCCCACAATCGAGCAGGATCCGATAGCCGTCATCCAAGGTGAGCAAATGTGAACTTCCGGTTACTTCTTGTGCAGCGCCGCAAAATTTTATTTTCATCTTTGATGGTGTTTTGTAGGGTGACAAAAAAGGTTGGTTCTTTGGTCATTTGGGCCAAACAGCGTACCACTTACGTTGTTTCAAAAAGGTATGCCCAATTTATCCAAAGCGTTCTATGGACAAATATCGGTATTTGCTCCGTTATTCAAAAAAAAGGTTTAGCGTTATTTCACGGACAAGATACCGTCACAGCAGCCCCTTCCAAGGGAAAGACAATGCAAAGTGATAATTTTTTTTCGGGTAAAGCCTGTCGCAAGACAAGCTGGCACCAACCCAGGGCAAAAGACAACGTCTGGGTTTGCTGTTTCCATTTTTTCATACCCTCGGCATAACCGGCAAACATCAGCGCCACTGCTTGGCCCTCCTGTTCCAAGTACAATGGCACGTCTATTTTTAGTTGCCGTCCGTTTTGAAATGCCTCCAGTGGGAACTGCGCTACCCGAGTCGTGGGGGCGAAACACGCGTCGAGCCAACGTTGAAAAGAGATCATTTGCGCCAGCACTTTGTGGGCATCCAGCAGGGCCGATACGCCCCGTATCTCGAGTTGTTTTTTCACCCAAGGCAGTTGGTCTTCCCCTCTGATGGGATGAAAATCAAGCGCCAACAAAGCCTGCACGGCTTTTGCCATAGCGGGTTGATATTCGCCTTCAAACGCCAGAGGGAGGCCCCAAACCTCCGGTTCGCCCCACTGGGGTTCCGCCACAGGCGGTTGCTCGTGGGCGTGATCAATCAGAAGATTGGCGCGGGGCACAGGGTTTTTTCCTTTGCGTTCGCTGTGAAATGGCACAGGCGTCTGATCGGCTGGCGATTCCGGAAAAATAGTAGGCATTACGATCCGCTCTGTGGACGCGAGAATGGGTTGTTGACCGCGGTAAAATGGGGTTTCCTGACTGTTTGGATCAAGGGTTGGAATGCCCTCCTCGCCGTTGTTAAACACACGATTGAGCCACTTGGTGGGTTTTACGTTGGTGGGGAAAACAAGGTAATCGCGTGCCCGCGTAAGCCCCACATACAAAAGCCTTGCCTCTTCCTCGCGTGCCATGCGTTGGGCATCGAGCCACTCTGTCGTTTGGCCGGCCGCCTTTTCCAGTCTTGTTCCGCCGAGTTGGTCGGCATAGGGGTTGATCCAGAAGCGCAACCAACGATTCCCCAAAATATTGTTCAAATCGGGTGTGTCCACTTCCGATACAAGGTGTAGCCCCCAAAAATTTTCTCTCAGGTTTTGTTCAAGGTTATAACAAATGGTGACCGGATATTCCAAGCCTTTGCTGCGGTGATAGGTGAGCACCTTCACAGCATCCTCGCTTTCTCCGGAGCCTTGTGCATCGTTGTTGGAGCGGGCCACATCGTTGGCCCAAAGGAGAAACCCACCGAGGGATGCGGCTGAATGCAGGCGATTACAGGCAGTTTCATAATCAAGGGCATAACGACGAAGCCTATCAAGGTTGTCGAGGCGCTGATTGGGATGACCAAATTGTACCGCTACCCTGCGGAGGTCGAGCTCTTCGAGTACCAATCCCAGTATTTCGGAAGCAGAAAGGTCGGCGGTGCGGGGTCTGAGTTCATTTAGTTTTTTCAAATAAACATTGTCAGCAGCCCAACGGAGATGATTGGGCTCCTGTCGTTGCTGGTGCAAATATTCCAAACGGTGGTTCACCATCGTCTCCAAATCCATTCCTCCTGTGAGAATCAATATCTCCGCAACACTGAGTGCATCAGAGGCCGAAAGCAGGTATCTCAGGCAAGCAAGGGCAAGCTTGGCCTCCTTTGTTTCAAACAACCCGGCCCGGCTGATGGATGCCTTCAACCCCGCGCGGTGGAGGGCTTCCGCTACCTGCTGACACATGTTGTTGTTGCGGCACAAGACAGCGATGTCTCCGGGCATAGCCTCCCTTTTTATGTCTCTTTTTTTGTTGTAAACGAGCGGTTTCTGCGCCAGAAAAACACTGATTTGATGGGCGATACACTGTTCAAACCAAGGAGATCCGGGGGCTTTTCGCTCGTCGGCCTCCGAAACGAAATGCCAGTGCCGGAGGGCCAGTCCGGGAGTATCCACGTCGGAAAAATGTGCTGTGCCCTCCGATTGAAAGGCCGGTTCCAGCACCACCTGTTCGGAGGGAAGGTTGGTAAATGCTTTGGTGAAAATCGCATTTACCGCGTGCACAATATCCGGGCGGCTGCGCCATGATTTTTTAAGGATATTCTCGTCTTTCACGCCTCCGGATGCGGCGATAATGGCCTGCATCAGGGCCGGATCGGCCCCCCGGAAGCCATAGATACTTTGTTTGGGGTCGCCCACCCAGATGGAATGTTGGGCCAGCTGACTGAGTTGTAAAAAAATATCCAGTTGAATCGGAGACGTATCTTGGAATTCATCTACGAGCAACAAGCCTATTTCACCCCGTAAAGTTTCGCGCACTGATTCGTTGCGCAGCAAACGGCTGACATAGGTTTCCATGTCGGTGTAATCAATCAGCCCGCGTTTTTTTTTGTACT
>JBIPOY010000094.1:0-9748 GCA_044378705.1 Saprospiraceae bacterium | reverse complement strand
GCAACCAAATTTACTTTGCTGCGCGCGACTTTTTCGTGACGTTCGATTCATGTATCGCTCAACATGCGCGTGAGTGCCATACCGCCGTTGTAACTATTTAGCGCACGTTTGGTCTTCAATCCCATTGGGCGGCTTGGTTGGAAAGGCAAAAGAAAGGCTGAAAGGTCTCGGAGATCGTAGGAGTTTCAAAATTGCGCTCTTCTTGCACCCTCTTTTTTTGGGACCATACCCGCAAACGGCCTCGGAGGGGCCCGACGTTTATAGACTCAACCATTACCGAGTTCTAAGCGACACGGGCATGTTTTCATCGTAATCGCCGCTGAGTGCGGGGGATTGCATCCCGGCAGTGTAGTCGAGCACCTTTTTGTGGACAAAGGCGTACAGTTCTGTTACCGTTACAATATAATCACTGTTGGTGTCAGCGCCCCCCTTCATGCCTTGGAGGATGTAGTAAGTAAAAACACCTTGCCGAAGCCCTTGATCTTCCAAAGATAGCTCACCGCCTTGTGAAGACATCAAGAGGGCGATGCCGCCGTCAGAATCTTCAAAGGCTTGGTAGTAGCGGTCCACCGAAACGGGGGCAGGCCCTTTGGCAGCCAGTGTGCCACTGTAGTCCAAGGTGCCGCTGTGGCAGGCATCGGCGATGCAGATCTTGTGTTTGGCCTTACTTTCTTTGAAGATTTGGCGAATTTCCTCGTGGCGTAATTTGTTGTTGTAGCCGTCATAGTCCACGGGCAAGAAGCAGCCTTCCAAGCCGTGGCCGCTGAAATACAGGAGCACAACGTCATTTTCATCGGCCCTGAGGAAGTATTGGCGCATGGTTCGCAAGATATTTTCGCGGGTAGCCGCTTCATCCACCATGATTTCGATTTGGTTGTCGGGCAATGCGCCGCCTTCCGGGCTTTTCAGGTGCGAGTAGAAGCGGAAGGCATCGTCATCGGTGTATTTAAGGGAAGGCATGGACGAATATTTGCCGACGCCTACCACGACAGCCCAGACTTTAACGCCCAGGTTTTTGTCGATTTTCACGGGGCTGGTGGGCACTGTTTCACGGGAGTCGAGTTCACTGACCACCCCGCCATTCATCCATACAGCGCCATATACACGGCCATTGAGGTAGTGCATTACGCCTTCTCCATTGGGCCTATTGTTGGCCCATTCGCCTTCGTAGCGGTCGCCGTTGGCGTAATAGCAAATGCCTTGGCCGGAGGGGTATCCCTCTTTAAAATTTCCCACCCAAATAGAGCCTTCCGGATAATTGTAATAGCCTTGACCGCTGCTGCAGTAAGAGGCGCCGCAATTGCGCAGCCCCGTCACATCAGGTTTGACGTTATTATTGGCAAGGGTGGGGGTTGGTTTGGCGGCTGGGGTGTTGTTGGAGGCAGCGGTTTCTTCTTTTTTGACCAATTGCCCCATTGCCCACAAGTTATTTTTCTCTACACCATGGGCGTCGCGGTAAACGCCGGGGCCATTTTTTTTGTTTTTACTCCAATGGCCGGTAAACATGGCGCCATCGGGGTAGTACATCGTTCCACTGCCTTCGAAATTACCGTTGACAAAATTGCCTTCGTACCGTTGTTTGGTGGTAAAATAGTAGGTGCCATTGCCGTTGGGCAGGTCGTTTTTCCACTCTCCGACGTATTTATCACCGGAGACAGCAAAGGTCACGGAGCCATCCGGCCCTTGTTTTTTCCCCATGACGAAAGACCCTTCATAGACATTGCCGTCCGGGTACGTCATTTTACCTTTGCCATGGCGCAGGTTGTGTTGAAACTGCCCGGTATATTTGGAGATGCCGGAATAGCGATACACTCCGCTGCCGTATTGACAGTTGCCGCTGATGCACTGAGAAAAGATTGAAGTGTAAGGAGCAGCCAGGAATACCACCGGCAGCAATAGGCGGAAAACGTGATGGAGCACTTTCATGTGAAGGGACGTGTTAAAGTATTAGAAAAAAAATCTAGGGGAAACCGTGTTCACGATATTGTCTAGAACAATTGTATCAATCGAATATTGTGCCAGACATATTATGATCATCATAAATCTTTATATTTGCAGGGTCGTTTTTGCGGCAAAATTATGATTTTCAGTAATTTATAAAAATTTAAATATGTTTAAAAAAATTTCACTGTTGCTTATTCCCGTTGTCATATTCATGGCCTGCGGTCAAAACAATTCCCAAAATGTGGATCCATCCAGCACAGATCCGTCTAAAGATGGGAATCATTTTGGTGCAACCATTACGCCGGAAAACGCCATTTCATACGATGAAATGATGGATAAAATGGGTTCAATGGATTCCTTGAGCACAAAAGTAACCGGCAAAGTAAGTGAGGTTTGCCAGAAAAAAGGTTGCTGGATGACCTTGGTATCGACAGACCCGGCCAGGCCTCCCATGCGGGTGACCTTCAAAGATTATGCGTTTTTTATGCCCAAAGACCTTTCGGGTAAGCGCGTGATCGTAGAAGGGTATGCGTATGTAGAAACCACTTCTGTGGATGTGCTGCGCCACTACGCCGAAGATGCGGGCAAATCCAAGGAGGAAATAGCTGCCATCACCGAGCCCAAACGCGAAGTATCTTTCGAAGCCTTTGGCGTGTTGATGGCAGATTGAGTAAACGAGGGTCAAATACGCGATGGCTTTCGAGGCAGCACTTGTTGCAGCACCCCCGAATGCCATCGCTTTTTGTACGATCAATTTCCCCAGAAGTTACATCAGCGGAGTTCCTGCATTTCAGCGTAGTAAATCAAGTGCCACTCTTGGTTGTCGTCTTTGAAGAACTGTCGTTCGAGACCGTAATTGACCATTGGGTACTCCAGTCGTTCGATGATCAAGGCGTCGCCCATGGTTTCGATGGTCCGCTTCAGCCCAACATCTGCGAGGTCGGGTGCGCTGAACAAAGACCAGTCTTCCGGTTCCCAGGCCGTTAGCATTTTTTTTGAGCCGCCGTTTTCCGATGGATTTGGTCGTTCTCCTTTCAAAGGCCACTCAATGTGTGACATTTGGTAGGCGCTGTCGGCGTGAAACCGCTGGTAGAATGCCTGAAAGTCTGCCGGCAGGTCGGCAGGTTTGATGGTCTTTTCTACCGGCTCTTGGGCGCCGTTTTTACAAGACAGCGCAACAATTGAGAGGGTGGAGAGAAAAAACAGGATCAATCGCATGGGATAATTGTTTACTTGTTCGTAGTTTTTGCAAAATACACAACGATACCGCTTTGAACGTTTTTTTTAAAAGAATATTTGACGCGGCTTCGGGTTGTAAGCCATTGAATTATGCCTCATTTAGATCCAAGTGATCGTACAAGCCCAAGTCTCTGTTGATCAACAGCTTGACCCAAAAAGCGATTTGACCCGTGTGGTAGGAATAATGCTCGCATATATGGAGTGCGATGCCGATACCACTTAGGTCAAAGCCCTGTACCCTGCGTACCCGCATCATCTCTGTTTCGCCGGCTTCCTGCAATATGGTCAATGCCTCGGTCACTGTATTTTCGAGTTTTTCCAGTGCTTCAGCTTTGGATATTTCCCCTTGCGCGGTAAATTCTGCATCGCGTTGGCGGTCGAAAATGCCGTTTCCAAGGGCGGCAATGCCGTATTGCCGGATGTTGCCACACAGGTGCAATAATTGAACCCCCAGACTGTTGGAAGCACGGTTGGGCCTAATCCAGAACGCTTCCTCGTCCACTTCAGACAAGCATTTTTGAATGATACGCGTATTTTCCGTCATACGGAAGGTTATTTGAGCCTTGAATTCTTGAAGTGTCGTGTTGTGCATGGATTTTGACAGTGATAAAAGTGATAAAAGTGATTTTGATGATTTGATTGATTGCCAATATTTGGTTTTAAAATAATTGCAAACAAACTTCATTCACAACCACTTTGTATTGACTATAATAGTGATCACCTAACCTGTTGCGAATAGCGTTATTTAACACGTTGGGTTAAGGATGTAGACAGTTGATTTACAAGTAATTAAAAATTTTTAAATTCAAAAACATATTGCTTTGGGGTAAGAATACCGAACCACGCAGGTGGTTGCTTTTGAGAAAAAAGTAATCTGCATTGTAGAACTTCAAACAACAATAGTACGTTACCTAATCCAATCCATGGGTTGAAAACTGTAAAGTGTTTTATAGCGCATTGGATTAAAGAAGCTCCAAGACAATGTTCAGTCATACAGAATGCGAATCTAGCTGTTTTTTGAAAAGAAAACAGCTAATTTTACATCAAAATTCAGGTGCTACTGAGGAGGTCGCTTGTAAGACAAAAAGGGGGCGTTATTTGTCCCATTTGTCCCACAGGCGACCTCATCAGAAGTTTTTTCCGTTGGTGGCGTCCTTGCCAACAACAAAATCAAATGAACGGTACAATCAACCAGATGGATACAAGAGTAGGAAATGAACAGGAGCAACAGCGCCAGTCGCTTTCGGAGGTACATGGTACTGTTGTCACCGAGGTAAAAGGTGGGTTTTGGAAGCGCTTGTTTGCCTTTCTTGGGCCGGCGTACTTGGTGAGCGTTGGCTACATGGATCCGGGCAATTGGGCGACTGATTTGGCCGGTGGGAGTCGTTTTGGGTACGACTTATTGTGGGTGCTCTTGATGTCAAATTTCATGGCATTGCTGCTGCAGAGCATGTGTGCTCGGCTTGGTGTAGTTGCCCAGCGTGATTTGGCGCAGGCGTCGCGGGAGTTGTATCATCCCATTGCGAACATATTCAATTACATATTGGCGGAAATCGCGATTGCGGCGTGTGACCTTGCCGAGGTGGTGGGGATGGCCATAGGGTTGCAGTTGCTGTTTGGTTTTCCGCTCACTTGGGGCATTTCAATCAGTGTATTGGATTCCTTTTTGTTGCTTTTTTTGATGCAATTGGGTATCCGCAAGTTGGAGGCTTTCATCTTGGGTTTGGTATTGATCATCGGTGGGGCTTTTGCGGTACAGGTTTTTTTGGCAAAACCGGATATGAGCGAAGTTGCTGCCGGGTTTGTGCCGTCCATTCCGAGCAGTCAGGCTTTGTTGATCGCCATCGGCATCATCGGTGCCACCGTGATGCCGCACAATCTGTATTTACATTCGGCCTTGGTACAATCCCGCAAAATAACGCGTACTCCGGCGGGCATACGGCGTGCCATAAAGTACAATATTATTGATTCTGCCATTGCATTGAACCTTGCATTGTTTGTCAATGCGGCCATACTGATTTTAGCAGCCACGGTATTTCACAAAAGCGGCTACAGCGGGGTGTCTGAAATCCAGGATGCACATCGGTTGTTGGAGCCTTTGTTGGGTAAGAGTTACGCGCCTGCATTGTTTGCCATTGCCTTGATAGCCGCCGGACAGAGCAGCACGGTAACCGGAACCTTGGCGGGTCAGATTGTCATGGAAGGATACCTCCATTTGCGCATAGCACCGTGGTTGCGACGGCTCATCACCCGATTGTTGGCGGTGGTGCCGGCCATGCTGGTGGTTACGTGGTTGGGGGAAAATGCCACCGGTGATATGTTGGTTATGAGCCAAGTCATACTGAGCATGCAATTGGGTTTTGCGATCATCCCGTTGCTGCATTACGTCAGTGACCCACGAAAAATGGGGGAGTTTGCCCTTGGTTTTTGGGCGAAGCTGGGAGGGTGGACCACCGCTGTGCTGATTGTTGCCCTGAATGTACGCCTGGTATTGCAGCAGGTAGAAAACTGGCTTTTGCTACCCAATGCGTGGGCCATCCAGTGGTTGGTGATACCGGGATTGCTGTTTGCTGCCGCTATGCTGCTGTACATTACCTTCAAACCCATGATACCGCATCCGCTGGTCACTAGGACGCAAGTACCCCACGCGCATTTCAAGGGCATTGATTCTGTGCAAGCGCACCGATACGAAGTCATCGCCATCGCCCTTGATTTTTCCTCGGCGGATCAGAAAGCCATTGAACATGCTTTGCACATTGGAGGTCATGCTGCTACATACCTCCTCCTCCACGCCGTTGAAACCGCCGGCGCCTGGGTACTCGGGAGTGAAATTAGCGACCTCGAAACGGCCAGTGACGTGCAAAACCTCGAGGCGTACGCCAAAAGTCTGCGTGCTTTGGGGTATACTTCCGAGGCTGTTATCGGCTATGGATCGGCAAAAAAAGCCATTCCGTTGTTGGTAAAAACCCATTGTGCTCACCTGCTTGTTATGGGCGCACATGGTCACCATGCCATCAAAGATCTAATTTTTGGCACCACCGTTGAGGCCGTTCGGCACGATGTGGATATCCCAGTGTTGATTGTACGCTAGAAAACACAAGATTGTGGTCTGCTGCCGTACATTTGCGCCCTGCTAATGAATATATGATGGAAATTTCTACCCGATACAACGCCTCCGAAACCGAAAAACGATGGTATGCCCACTGGGAAAACCGGGGTTATTTTCGCTCTGTACCCGACGATCGCGAGCCTTTCACGATTGTTATACCGCCTCCCAATGTCACGGGCGTGTTGCACATGGGTCACATGCTCAACAATACGATCCAGGATATCCTAATCCGAAAGGCGCGGATGGATGGAAAAAATGCCTGCTGGGTTCCCGGAACAGACCATGCCAGTATCGCCACCGAAGCAAAGGTGGTGCAATGGCTCCGGGAAGAGAAAAACCTCCGAAAAGCCGACCTCTCCCGGGAGGAGTTCATGGCGTACGCCTACCAATGGAAGGACAAATACGGCGGCATTATCTTGCAGCAACTGCGAGAATTGGGCGCTTCCTGTGATTGGGATCGCACAGCCTTCACGATGGATCCAAACTATTACCGCGATGTTGTCCGGGTTTTCCTTGACCTGTATGGCAAAGGAAAACTCTACCGCGGGCTTCGCATGGTCAACTGGGACCCGGAAGCCAAAACCGTGCTTTCCAATGAGGAAGTCCTCCACAAAGAAGAAAGTGCCCAATTGTTTCACATTCAATACCTGGCCGTTGACGGTTCGGCCGGTATCACCATCGCTACCCAACGCCCGGAAACTATTTTTGCCGATGTGGCCATCGCTGTCAATCCCAAAGATGATCGGTTTAAGGAGATGGTGGGCAAACACGTGCTTATCCCACTCATCAATCGCCCCATACCCATCATCGCAGATGATTACGTGGACATTGAATTTGGTACCGGGGCCCTCAAAATAACACCCGCCCACGACCCAAACGACTATGAAGTGGGCCAACGCCACGGCCTTGCAGTGATTGATATTATTCAGGACGATGGTACCATCAGTGACCAGTGTACGTATGAACCCTTTGTTGGTCTTGACCGATTTGAGGCCAGAAAGCGCATCAAACCACTCTTGGAGGCGAGTGGAAACCTGATCAAAATACAAGATTATACCACCAGTATCGGCCGCTCGGAGCGTACCAATGCCGTGGTGGAACCCAAACTCTCCCTGCAATGGTTTGTGGATATGAGTAGCCTCGGCGCTCCGGCCCTGAAGGCTGTTCAGGAAGAAGCAGTGAAATTCTTTCCACCCAGTTTCCAAAATCTTTACCGAGACTGGATGGAAAATCTGCGGGACTGGTGCATTTCCCGACAACTTTGGTGGGGGCAACGCATCCCGGCTTGGTATTTACAATCGGAAGCGCTGAACAAAGAGACCCATGTTTTTGTAGCAGAAACTGCGGAAGAGGCCCTCTCCAAAGCGCGGGAAGCCACGGGTAACCAACAACTTACGATGGACGACTTGCGCCAAGACGAGGATGTTTTGGATACTTGGGCGTCTTCTTGGGTGTGGCCGATAGCTGTATTTGATGGCTTCGACAAGCCTGAAGGAGAATTTAAATACTATTACCCCACCAATGTGTTGGTAACGGGTTGGGACATTATTTTCTTCTGGGTTGCCCGGATG
The DNA here is from genome assembly GCA_044378705.1 of Saprospiraceae bacterium. Classification (GTDB taxonomy): domain Bacteria; phylum Bacteroidota; class Bacteroidia; order Chitinophagales; family Saprospiraceae; genus M3007. Next base: position 1,885 of record JBIPOY010000094.1, on the reverse strand, counting down.
ATCATGGCAGGATATGAATTTAAGGGAGAAAAACCATTTCAAGCGGTGTATTTCACCGGAATGGTGCGCGACAGCAAACGCCGAAAAATGTCCAAGTCATTGGGCAATTCGCCTGATGCCCTCAAACTTATTGAGGAATTCAGCGCTGATGGGGTGCGTTACGGACTTATGTCGAGTGCAGCAGCGGGTGGCGATATTTTGTTTGAGGATAAATTGTGTGAAACCGGTCGAAATTTTTGCAACAAACTTTGGAATGCCCTTCGTCTCGTACGTGGTTGGCAAATAACAGAAACGGCAGAAAACGAAGAAATTATCCGAAAAAACAGACTGGCAGCACGTTGGTTCCGTGACAAATTCCAGACCGTATTGTCTGGTCTGGAAAACGATTTCCAGCAATATCGGCTGAGTGAAGCTTTGCTGGGTTTGTACACGTTCATTTGGGATGATTTCTGCTCCTGGTACCTTGAGATGATCAAGCCGGGGTACGAGCAGCCCATAGACCGCGAAACCTACGAGGCCACGGTGGATATTTTTTCCAACTTGATGGTGGCGCTTCACCCCTTTATGCCCTTTGTAACAGAAGAAATATGGCATACCCTCCGCACGCGCACCGAAGGCGATGACTGCTGTGTGCAGGGGTGGCAAAAAAATGGTCAATCAGACAATTTGTTGATTGCAAACGTGGAAAAAGCCAAAGATGTCATCTCCAAAGTGAGAGACCTGCGCAATCAAAACCAATTGAAACCCCGAGATCCGCTGGCTTTGTTTGTTCAACACAGCGATGCCGCAGAAGCATTGTTTGCCCAACCCGGGCTGAAAGAATTGGTGGTAAAACTTGCTGTCTTGAGCGAACTGACGCTTTCTGAGGATGAGCCCGAGAACGCCAAATCCTTTATTTCCGGCACCGATCAGTATTATGTGGCCCTTGAACTAAAAATTGATGTAGCAGCAGAGTGCGCCAAGTTCAAGACCGAACTAGAGTACCAACGCGGGTTCATCCGTTTCATCGAGGCCAAATTATCGAATGAGCGTTTTGTCAGCAGTGCTCCTGCTTCTGTGGTAGAGAATGAGCGAAAAAAACACGCAGACGGACTGGCCCGCATCGCCATTTTAGAGGAGAGTATCGCTAAGCTGGGTTGTCCCTAACATCATCTCGTGTGCGTTGACGAGGTAACTGCATCATACAATATCATGTCACTGTTTCGTACCGTGGTGGTATTCTTTTTTGGGGGGCTTGTGTTGGTTGGCCTGCTTGGTTTGCGCACAGGCGGCCCCCAAGAAGGTATGCACATTCAATTTAAAGGCCGTAGTATCGCATTGACATCCGGTATGCGGGTTGGTCAAACGGCTTATTTTCCCCACAGCCATCGCAACAATGCTGCCCTAGACACCCTCAGCAATTGGTATAACCCTGCTGCTGATTATGTTGAAATTATCCGCCAAGATGACCCGTTGGCACCTACTATTGGCATCGCCCTCGGGTTTGAATTTGATGCCGAAAATGGAGAATATCCTTATACCCCTGCCCATGCAGTACTCCAACTCAAAGATTTCGGTTGGGGTGGTGTAGAGTTCAGCTTTCGGGATACCATGAACTATACCGGCATTTCCAATAGTGTCAGCGATGACTTACAGATTGAAGTGGAAGGTTTCGAACATGATACGATATGGGGCCGTTTTTCGGGATTGCTTGTCAGCGGCTCCGGTGGTATGGCCAGCGTAGATGGAGGTAGCTTTCGGGCCTTGGTGTACCGGGTAGGGCCGTAGAGGGCGCCCCAGAAAGTAGGGAAAACAACTGCCAGAGACGGAGTTGCTAACACATATTATCGCTTTTTGGAGGTGTTTTATGTATTTAATTCGCAAATCATTAGAATGGCACACTTTA
>JBIPOY010000417.1:0-3370 GCA_044378705.1 Saprospiraceae bacterium | reverse complement strand
ATACCAAGGTAAATGACCCGGAAATAAGGGCCTGACTGGCAATGATAGCGGCCATCGTAGCAATGATAACGCCGGGCCATAGGAACCAATGGGGCATCATCCCGTAAAAAGGGTTTTCATCCAATGTAGTACCCTCGTGGTGTAGCAACCATGCTGCCTGACCCAAATAGTTGAGCACCAAACATGTTTTTACAAAAATCCAACTCACCTGAATATTTTGTCTTCCACAGTGCCCCAAATCTGCGTATAAAGCTTCTGCTCCAGTGGTACAAAGAAAAACAGCGCCCAGAATAAAAATGCCTTTTGGGTGTGTCATCAGGGTATGCAACCCATAATGCGGGCTCAGTGCTGACAATACCTCAAAGTCATGGCTGATATTCAACAATCCCAAGATGGCCAATACCGTAAACCAGACGAACATAATGGGGCCAAAACTCTTGCCCACCGCGGCAGTTCCAAAGCGCTGAATGAAAAACAATAGGGAAATAATGATGATGGAAACCAATACCGTGGGGAAACCATGAATTTTTGTTTCCAGCCCTTCCACCGCGGAGCAAACCGAGATAGGCGGGGTGATCATGCCGTCAGAGAGCATCGCAGCGCCACCGAGGATGGCTGGGAATAGGAGCCAACGGCGCCGGCGTCGCACCAGCGTGTAAAGGGAAAAAATACCGCCCTCTCCCCGGTTGTCGGCCCGCAGCGTCAGCAGCACATATTTAAGGGTGGTCTGTAGCGTCAAGGTCCAGAAAACGAGGGATACCCCTCCAAGTATGGTAGCACGATCAATGAGGTTGCCTTCCCCCACAATTGCTTTCATCACGTACAAGGGTGACGTACCGATGTCGCCAAAGATGATGCCGAGGGTGATCAATAAACCTGCTCTGGTAAGGGGGTGGTGTCCGTTGTGGATGTTCATTTGAACGTTGTGTGGTTGGTAACAAGTGCAAATGTCAGGCTTTGAATTATAAATGAGCAAAAATTAATTTCATCAGGTACCGTAGTTTTGCAAATTAATTTCCCGCAACAAATGTCGTGAAGACAAACGTTGTGGGGCATTTCATACTCAACACACTAAAAAATGCACACCATCGCACACATTTTTCTCCAAGTACCCACCGGCGGAAGCCTTATTGGAATGATTTTCCCATTTCTGATCATCATTGTTTTTTACTTTTTTTTCATTAGACCTCAAGTAAAAAAGCAAAAAGATGTACAAAAATTTCAAGAAAACCTCAAGGAAGGTATGGAGGTCGTCACGAATGCCGGCATCATTGGTCGTATCACAAAGGTTGATGGCCCCATTGTTCGCCTCATGGTGGATGAAAAGACCTTCATACGCGTCGTAAAATCTTCCATTCAGGGGGAATTCAACGCATAAAGCCTGTTCTGATGTTGATACCATCAGAAGTAGGTTTTTTTAAAACCAAGTAACTGGTTAGCGTGGTCGCGTCTGAGACGAAAAAGTGGCCATTTTTTGCCAGACGAAGCAGATTTTTGCAGGCCGTAGCAGCGCTACGGTCAAAAAAATCTGCGAAGTATGGCGGAAAAAGGGCCATTATTGGGACAGACACGACCACCTACATTGGTGAATTTGCCCGTTGGCAAACAAGTTTGGCCAACAGGAAGCCATAAATGGTGTTTATCCATTGTTCCGGTTGATGGAAGCTGCTCTGTTCGGGGGGCACGTATTTTGTTTGTAATGGGTATAAATGGCAATATTAACCGCTGATTTACCCAATTTAAGTTTCAATTATTCATCGCATTGGCCGATCATTCATCATTTGAGAGACAACAGAGCCTCCTCACGGAACGTGAGGTGGCCCGGCGTTTTGTGCCGTTTTTGAAAGATTTCTATAAAAACAGGTACCAGTCAGATCCCAGTACCATACAGGTAACATTGGACAATGTGAGCACTGAAGGTTGGGTGGCCGATGGAAAGTTGACCTTTCGAAAGCCGGATGGTTCCGCTTTTGTCTGTACCTATGAAGCAACATCACGGGATAAGTCGGAGGAGGTAAAATTTAAACGCAACCATCACGAATTAACGTGGGATTGTGTGGTTTCGGGCACCTTGGTGGCAGCAATCGCGTATGTATGGTGCTTTAAAGTACACTTGTTGTGGCTTATACATTTAAAGGGTCCGGGGAATGTTGGTTTCCTTTTTGGGGTGTTCAGTGTAGTATTTTTAGGTTGCTATTTTGCCTTACAAGGCTGGCGTAAGTATCGCTATATATTTGCTATTCAGCAGTTTCAGCAATATTTTGCGGATGAACAGTGGGTAGCACTGGCGGAGGATGTTTTTCCTTCTTCCCACGACCCCTATTACCTAGAATTGAGGAGCCAATGTGTTTATCAAGGTATTGGATTGGCCATTGTGCCAATGGAAGGCCACGTGCGAAAGGTGTTCGACCCTTCCCGATTGGGTTTGTATGGCAAGGACAGAAAGATGGCCCATTGGGTGACCCAGACACCTCTGTACCGCAACCTACGCGAGCAGGCCGTGGCAACGGCTTCCCGTATTCCGAAGGTCCCAAACGGATTTTTGGCACTCTGGAACAGGTTGTTCAGACCCATTCAGTACCGAGTGCTCCACCCGATCATACAAAAGATAGGGAAATTGAGGGGAGCCACCTATATGCAACTCCTGAAAGGCTCAAGGGCCCAGAAATGGGTTGTTTTGGCGGTTATGCTCGTCATCGTCCTTCTTTTCAGGAAAATAGCAAGTTTTACAGCCGATAATGTGGCCGATCTGGATCGATTGCAACATTGGAATGGTGGCCAAAACCCCGAAGATGAGCAAGGGTTTGTCATAGATGGAGCGGCAATACCCTATGATGCAACTCCTCCGGGGGTGCCAAAACAATACCCGGTTGCCTCCAACCACGAAGAACAACATAGGGACGATAGAGAGGAGGGAAAGATGCCGAAACCGGTGTTAAAGAAAATACCTGCAAAAAAACACAATCCAGCGCCAACGGCTGCCCCCCTTGACCCTTGTAATCAGTTGAAAAAAGACGGGTGGATTGTTCAGGAAAGCTCCTTCAGTTCCAAAGTGGTGGCCCAAGAACGCCTCAAAATATTGAAAAAAGTGGGAGTACAGTGTCAATTTGCCCCCCGAAAATGCCTTCCCAACAACTCGAATACGGGCTACTTGGTGTGGCTTGGACCAGTTTTTTCGACTGAAAGTGCTGCCCGTCAATCGGCAGAAACGTACACTAAAACGCTGGTAGGCGCCAAGTTGTTGAAAGATAAGCTCTTTGTTCGCCGTTTACAATAGGTGCTGCACCTACTCTGTTCAAAATACCGAAAATATTTTTGTCAACGCCTTTTTTGTTCATTTAACCCGATATTTTGGTCGGTTCAGTGTTAT
>JBIPOY010000093.1:0-9818 GCA_044378705.1 Saprospiraceae bacterium | reverse complement strand
AACTCCAAGGAAGCATCTTGTAAAACAGGCGCGGAGATGGCCGCACTGGCCGTACTGAACACCTGGGCCAAGTTGATTGGGAGCTGCGCGGGATTCGCTACCAGCGCGGACGTTACGACAAGGGTATCCACCTGGTCACAACCGTTGGCCATGATGCCATTGCCGTACATTTTCCAAAGAAAAACATCAAAATTGCCGTTGGTACTGAGACCCGTGGCATACAGTGAATCACCGACCATCACCGCTTGGTTGGGGGCGAAGTTGTTGGCAAAAACAGATCCTGGGTCGCTTTCCGTGAGCAATCGGCCCCAAATCGGAACGCCCTCCTTGTCTGTTTTAAACACCACGTGTTGATGGCCATTTTGTTGGCCGTACACCAGGTAGCCATCGGGCAAAGCCATCAATTTTATCACACCGGCCACAAAGCTGTAACTCCGCGCCCACTGGATATTTCCCTCCAAGTCGGTTTTTTGAATAAAAATCGTATCGTTGCCGGATACGCCGGAAAAAGTCTCATCAGCGCCAACATAGGCGGTCACAAGAGCATCTCCCTCTATCAACAAATCTCGGCCCTTGAAAGAAGCCGTGGCGAAGGTATCGCGGTGGCTCAGTTGCGCCCAGATGGGATCCAGCGTTTCGGCATTGAAACGGGCGAGCAACTGCCTGCTTACTGCCAAGTTGATGGAACCGGCAAAACTGGCACTGGAACCGGTGGCGAAAAGTGCCCCGTCGGCATACACCATTTTGGTGAACACATCGGATGAAATATATTCGTATCGTTTGGCGAGACCGGGGATGAGCGTGCCTGTTAGACGGTCAATTCCAATGATTTCAGCGTCTCTTTCCCCGGTGGACAACAGGGAATTCTGGTAAAGAATATACGGGCCACCGGGCCCTTTTTCCAATATCCCGCCCACGGTAGGGTTGTTGCTGGAAATTTGATGCCCCCACAACATGACATTGTTGGAAGGATCATACCGAAAGACATAGCTTTTACTCAGTCCGGCTTGGCCCAGGGTACCACATCCGACAATCATGCCCTCAGAGTCTTGAATGATCTCACTGGGTGTCACCGATTCAAATGCGCTGACTTGAAATTCGCGGGTCCAGAGAACGACGCCGGCGGTATTCATTTTTTGAATAAACGTTCGGCTGCCATCCCTCCCCGCGAGAAAAAGATGGTTGTCGTTGCTGCGAATGATCGCAGTAGCGTACTCGGCCTTGAGCGGCGCTCCGAATGTTTTGAAAAAAGCAGGGGAAGGGCAATCGGTATTGCCCTGAGAAAAAAGCACGCTGCTGTGCAACAGAAGGGCAAGAGCCGCCCATAGGATTGTAGATTGTTTGAACATATTAAATCAGTTTGTAGCATAAAGGGATGCCAAATGTACACTAAAATCACAAAAAAATAGGCGTGTGCATCAGGACCGCGGGAAGACCACCGGGGCGTGACCGCGCCTACAGAAAATTCGAGTGAGAACCGGAATATTAAGATTCCCAATCATTCTAAGAGCTTGTTCGAGAATTGGTTTTGAGCCGAAAGCGAGCAAAATTTATTTCAGGCGTAACTGGTTAGCGTGGTCGCGTCTGAGACAAAATTTGCAGTCGTATGGGGGCGCGATCCGGCGAAAATTTTAACGATGGATGAAATTAAATTGGCCGGTTGCAGGCCAAAAACCAATTCCTGAACAAGTTCTAAGGAGTTATTAAGCAGTGTATCAAAGGAGGGCAGCTATTTTTACCCTATCATCAAAAGAATGCTGACATGCAAAACAAATTCCTCTGTACATTTTTACTGCTTTCTACCAGCTTTTTAACCTTAAAAGCACAGTCGCCCACTGACGGCCTCATGATGCCGCAACACCAAATTTGTGTACTCGGTAACTATACCTCCAGCACTTGGGATGAATACTGGGAGGGCACGAACAAGCGCAGCAACCTGAATCTCGGAACCTTCACCGCTAGCAATGTGATGGCCATGGCCAACTACGGCATCACAGATCGTCTCAATGTCATGGCTGGTCTTCCCTACATTAAAACAAAGAGCGACAGCTATTTGAAAGGGCAGCAGGGCCTTCAAGATCTGGCAGCGTGGCTAAAATATCAGCCTTTGTCGCTCGCAACTGGGCCCGGGAAACTGAAAGGATTCGTGACCGGCGGGTTTTCAATACCGGTTTCTAACTATGTGAACGATTTGTTGCCGCTGAGCATCGGCCTACACTGTCCGACCGCCTCGCTGAGGGCTATTTTCAATTATACCCTCGATTTCGGTCTCTATTCCACGGTTCAGGCCGGACACGCTTGGCGGGGGCGTACCAAGATTGACCGCGACTCGTACCTGTACAATAATAAACTCTACTATACCAATGAGGTGCCCGTTCCGAACATATTTGACGCGTCGGCAAGAATAGGTTTCATCAAAACAAGGTTCCAAACGGAGTTATGGATCGAACGCATTGCCTGCGTAAGCGGGGATGATATCCGCTACAATGACGCCCCTTTTCCAACAAACAAGATGACTGCCACGGCCATCGGCTGGTTTGGAAAGGTATTTGTAACCAAGCAATGGGCGCTACAGACCAGTATCAGTCAGGTTCTCAACGGACGAAATACCGGACAGGCAATCACCTGGAGTGCCGGCACAAGCTACTTCTTCACGGTAGGAGAGTAACCCTATTTCAACGCAACTGGGTTAGGCGTTCGTGTGAGAGACAAAAACGACCTTTTTTACCCTATTGCGTATCACCCAACCGTTATATTTCAATATTTTGAAACAAAGCCATTTACCCGATATGAAAAAGCTATACTTTTCATGCCTGATTACCCTGTGCATTGCCCTGGGCGCACTATTCACCCAATGCTCCAAAACAATTGACGACACCAAACAGGAACCCTATCCGGAGATTGGTCTGGATCAAAACGCCGGCAACTGGAAAACTTACGTACTCAGTTCTGGTAGCGAAATCAGCCTGCCCGCGCCAGAGTCGCCAACTTCACCTGGTTATCTGGCCGAAATTGAAAGCCTGAAGCGCATCGCAGGCACATTGACCTCCGAGCAGAAAGATGCCGTACAGGGGTGGGGGGGCAACGGTGTGATTCGCTGGCATGAGCTCGCGCGGGAATTCGCGGCCTTGTACAACGTACCGCCCAACTACAATGCCGATGGGACATATCCTGTTCCTGACCCGGCAAATCCGGCCCTTTTCCCTCGATTCCCATTCTGTAACCCGCCCTACGCTTCTAGGGCACTGGCCCTGCTTTCTGTTGCCCAATACGATGCACTTGTAGCGGGATGGAAACTCAAGTTTCTGCACAACCGCTTAGCGCCCAGCCAGTATGACCCATCCATTTCACAATTGATTCCGATAAACGCGCTGCCTTCCTGGCCTTCCGAAGATGCCGTGGTAGCCGCTGCATCTAGGGAAATATTAAAGTTTTTGTTTCCGGGTGAAAAAGAACTTATTACACAAAAAGCGGAAGAACACAAGAACAGTCGCTTGTGGGCCGGCGCCAATGTGCAATCAGATATAGACGCCGGCGACTCGCTGGGAAGGAAAGTGGCAGAGCGCATTATTGCTTACGCAAAATCTGACAGGATGAGCCAAGCCAACAATCAGGCAGGCTATGGAGCCCTAAAAGATGCTGCAATCGCACGCGGATTCACCGAGCTCTGGTTAAGTCAGGATATTCCTGCTCGCCCCCCGATGCTTCCTTATTTTGGAAATGTAAAACCTTGGAACTTCAACGATTCTGTAAAAGTAGCCATCCGCCCCGCTGCCCCACCGAAAGTTGGTAGCCCTGAATTGAATACCGCACTCGATGAACTCAGAGACATGGCCAAGAACAGATCTGCCGAACAATGGCGCATAGCATCCTACTGGGCCGATGGAGTAGGTAGCTACACCCCACCCGGACATTGGGATCGTATGGCATGCGAACTGATCTATGAAAAAGAATTGAACGAGATTCGCAGCGCCCGCGTGCTCGCACTCGCGTGCACCGCCCTGCAAGATGCCGGTATTGTCTGCTGGGATACCAAATACTATTACCTGTTACCGCGCCCCACCCAAGTTGATAGAAGTATCACAACCAGCACCGGTATTCCCAATTTCCCAGCCTATACCTCCGGGCACTCTACCTTCTCTGCCGCCGCCGCCACCGTACTCAGTTACCTTTTCCCGGATCATGCCACAGCATTGGAATCACGCGCTAAAGAGGCCTCTAACTCCAGAATTTATGGCTGCATCCACTTCAAATTTGATTGCGAAGTAGGGCTGGAATCCGGTAAAAAAGTGGGTGAATTTGCCGTCGAACGCGGAAAAAACGATGGGTCCGACTAAGTGATAACACGCTTTCCGTTACAACCACAGGTTGATATTGGGCCTGTTTCGATTGGTCAATTAGTCCTCTAAAAGTGCTCAGTATGAGATTGCAACTGATTAGGTGGTCGCATCTGAGACAAAAAAGCGCCCATTTTTTGCCAGACGCGACCACCCAACCAGTTACAGATTGAATATTAAGAGGGGCTGTGCACGTGTGTGCACAGCCCCTCTTAATATTTAATACTAGTGCCGTGTCCAGTCAATGGCCGTATTCTGGCAGCAAAAGATAGTGATCGATCACCCAACCATTTACCATAAAAAAAAGAGTTGAAAACTTTCGTTTTCAACTCTCTTCTAGAATAAGTGTGGGCACAGAAGGACTCGAACCTCCGACTTGCTGCTTGTAAGGCAGCCACTCTGAACCAACTGAGTTATGCGCCCTTCTCTTTAGCGGCTGCAAATATACGAGCAGCGTTTTCTTAATTCCAAATGTTTTTAAAAAAATAATTTTCTCCCAGTCGGTTTCACGCCAAAGGGATTGTTCCTTTTGTCCCTGAATCGAGTAACTTTGCGCCATTAAGGCCAAAACTTTACCATGCATAAATACCTGTTTAGCCTCTTTGTTGTCCTTTCTGCCTCTTGGAGCGGCTGTGGTCATTCAACCAGCCCAAAGGCGAATGACAAACTGTTGGCCAAAGTGTACAACAAAAGCCTGTTTCTTTCTGCCCTCGACGGAGTGGTACCCGAGGGTATCACCAAAGAAGACAGTGCGCTCCTGGTTGACGCCTACGTACAACGCTGGGCGCGTGAACAACTGCTCATGTACGAGGCGGAACGCAATATTCCCAAAGATATTGACATTGATGAGCTCGTGCGCAGCTACCGCGCCAGCTTGGTGCGATTTAATTTTGAAGAACAACTCATCGCTGAAAAAATGGACAGCACCGTAGCGGAATCTGAGTTGTTGACGTTTTATGAAAACAACAAAGCGCAATTTCAACTCGAAAGCATGATCCTAAAATGTCTGCTGCTGAAACTCCCCGGCAGTGAAGATGAGTCTGCCATCAACAAACTTTGGAACAGCAACAACCCCTCCGACGAAGCCAAACTAAAAACCCTTGCCCGTCAAAAAGCCCAAATAGCCCTGCTTGATCGCGATAAATGGTACAAATTAGAAGAGGTGGCCGCGATTTTGCCCAAAGGCACGTTAACGCCAGACAATATGGGCTCCCGACGGGAAGGAACCCTCAAAGAAGGCGATTATCGGTATTACTACCGGGTACTCGAAACGGCACAAGGAAAAAGTACGGCTCCATTCGATTACGTAAAAGAACAAGCAACCCGCATCATCCTCCACAAACGGAAACAAGACCTCCTGGAAAAATGGAAGGAAGACCTCTACCAAAAGGAGCTGAAACGCGAAAACATCAAGATACAATAACCCGTTGCCCCCACAACGTACCAAACATCTATACAAGCAACTTATTCTCCATGAAAAATACCACTCGAATTGCCCTGTTCATAGCCCTTCTTCCCGCTTTCTTATCCGCGCAAAACGACAAAGCGCTCATAGATCGGGTTGTGGCGACCGTTGGAGGCGAAATTATTTTGCTCAGCGAGGTACAAGAGCAGTACGCCTATGCCAAACAACAAAATGCCAACCTCCCGGCAGATTTCCAATGTGTGTCTGTACAAAACCTTGTCGTGCAAAAACTGCTGGTAAACCAAGCCAAACTCGACTCCGTGGATGTCAAAGACGAAGAAGTGGAAACCCAACTCAACGCGCGTATCGATCGCTTAATGCTCTATTTCAACCAAGACCCGAAAGCCATTGAAGAATTTTACGGACAAACGGTGGAACAAATCAAAGAACAAACCCGCAGTGATATGCGCAGCCAGTTGCTCGCCGAACGCATGCAGGGCAACATCACCGAAAAGGCGACCATTACCCCCGCAGAAGTAAAACTATTTTTCAAAAATATCCCGAAAGACTCCCTCCCTTACTTCAATGCCGAAGTGGAAATCCGCGAAATCGTGTTCAAACCGCAGGTGAATGCCGCCCAACGCACCAAAGCACAAGAACGCGCCCAAGAACTTCGCAAGAAAATTGAAGCCGGCGAAGACTTTGCCGACCTGGCCAAAAAATTCAGCGATGACCCCGGGAGCGGCGCTCAAGGCGGCGACCTCGGCTTCGTGAAACGCGGCACCTTCGTGCCCGAATTCGAAGCCATGGCCTACAAACTCGAAGCCAATCAACTGAGCCCCGTCATCGAAACCGAATTCGGTTTCCACATCATCCAACTCATCGAACGCCGAGGAAACCTCATCCACTGCCGACACATCCTCCTCAAACCCGAAATTTCTGAAAAAGACCTCGATGCCGCAAAAGCCAAACTGGATTCCGTGCGCCAACAAATCATCACCGAAAAAATGAGCTTCAGTGAAGCGGTGAAAAAATTTGGCGATAAAAACCAACAAAGCTTCAGCAACGACGGCCGCGTGGCCAACCCTCGCTCCGGAAATACTTTCTTTGAAGTCGCTGACCTTGAAACCAATGTGTTCTTCGCCATTGACGGAAAAAAAGAAGGCGATATCGCCGAAGCCTTTCAATACAAGGGCCCCGATGGAACGGTGTTTTTCCGCATCGTCCAACTCGTCAGCCGCAGCAAACCTCACCAAGCTGACCTGAAACAAGACTACGGTAAAATTCAACTGGCTGCACTCGAACAGAAAAAAGCCTCCTTCACCGAAAAATGGGTACTGGAAAAACTCCGCAGTACCTACCTCTCCGTCAACGAGATGTTTACCAATTGCCCCAACTTACAAGAAATGCTCGGCATCGCCGCAAGCGCCAACCATCACTAAAGGATCCCATCAACAGGCATTTTCTCGCTACAACTGACAAAAAAATGAAATTACATACCCTCTGTTTGTTGCTCCTTGGTGCGCTGCCAATCGCTTCAAATGCTCAAAATACCCGCGACACGCTGCTCCCCATCGTTTCTTACGACAAACCCACCGAGTTTGAAATCGGCGGTATCAGGGTCTCCGGCGCACAATTCGCCGATGCCAACACCCTCGTCGCCATCTCCGGCTTGCGCGTCGGCAACAAAATTCGGGTGCCCGGCAGCCAGTTCGCCAAAGCCGTTCAAGCACTCTGGAACCTCAAACTCTTTACCGATGTTCAGCTAAACCAAGAACGCACCGTCGGTGACAAAATTTTCCTCGAAATCGCGGTGAAAGAATTGCCCCGTTACACCCGGCACTCTTTTGTCGGCGTGAAAAAAAGCAAACACGAAGACCTCAATGGGGTCATCAACAAATTCCTCCAAAAAGGCGCTATCCTCACCGAAAATGTGAAAGCTACGCTCATCAACAAACTGGAGGCCTACCACGTGGACAAAGGCTACCTCGATGCACAGGTGAGCATCAAATCGTATCCCGACGAACGATCTACCAACGCCGTCCGCCTCGAATTTGTCATCAACAAAGGCAGTAAGGTAAAAATTCGCTCCATCGCTTTCTCCGGCAACCTCAACGTGAAATCAAAAACGCTGCGGAAAAAAATGAAGGAAACCCACCTCAAAACCAAGATTTTTAAAAAATCTAAACTCGTACGGGAACAATACGAAGAAGATAAACTGAAAATCGAAACCTACTACAACAACATCGGTTACCGAGATGCGCGCATCACCCATGACTCCATCTGGCGCGGTAAAAAAGGCCAAATCATGATCCAAATGGAGGTGGAAGAGGGGCATCGCTATTACTTCCGTAACATCCGCTGGAAAGGGAATACCATCTACGATACCAAATACCTCGACCAAGTACTCGGGATCAAAAAAGGGGATGTGTTCAACCAAGAACTGCTCAATACCCGACTGTCTTTTAGCCAAGACGGCCGTGACATCTCTTCGCTTTACCTCGACAATGGCTACCTGTTTTTCCGGGTAGACCCCGCTGAAACTTCCATCGACAACGATTCTATTGACCTAGAACTGCGCATTTTCGAGGGGCCTCAGGCCACCATCGACCGCGTCGTGATTAAGGGAAATGACAGAACCAACGAACACGTTATCCGCCGTGAATTATTTACCCGACCCGGTGACAAATTCAGCCGATCCGACATCATTCGCTCCCAACGGGAAATCGTCAACCTAGGCTATTTTAACCCCGAATCCCTCGGCATCAATACCCCCGTAAACGCTGAGCGCGGCACCGTGGACATTGAATACACCGTGGAAGAAAAACCCAGCGACCAACTCGAACTGTCCGCCGGCTATCAACCGGCTTCCAATTTCAGCTCCGGCGGTGTCATCGGCACCTTGGGGGTGACGTTCAACAACTTCTCGGTGCGCAACATCAATAACAAGGAAACCTGGAACCCGCTGCCACAAGGCGACGGCCAACGTTTCAGCATCCGCGGACAAACCTCCGGCGACCGATTCCAATCCTACAATGCCTCTTTCACGGAGCCTTGGATGGGTGGCAAAAGACCCAACTCCCTCACTGTGGCCGGTTTCTTCAACCGTTATGCATATGGCATCAAAGGTTCCAGCAGCTTCCAAAAACTGGAAATCCTCCAAGGCACCATCGGCTACGGTACGCGCCTGAAATTCCCCGACGACAACTTTGTCTTCCGCGCAGACGCCGACATCCAAACGCTGAAACTCAACAATGCCCTGTCTTTTGCCTTCCGCGACGACTTGAACCGGGTGGTTTCAAATGGTATTTTTCACAACTTCAACCTCGGACTAACCCTCGCCCGAAACAGTATCAACGACCCGATTTTTCCCAAAAGCGGCTCGCTGATATCGTTGAAACTGAACATGACGCCTCCCTATTCCCTGTTCCGTAGTGCTTCCTACTACCAAACAGGCAGCGTCAACGACATCTACCGATACGTTGAATACCTGAAATGGCGTATCGATGCAGAATGGTACACGCCCATCGTTGGCAAGCTGGTGCTCAAAACATCCGCCAAAATCGGCTTACTCGGCCGTTGGACCAACAAGACAACTCTCACGCCATTTGAACGCTTCGACTTGGGTGGCGACGGCCTGAACAACCAAAATTTTGGCCTCAATGCGCGGGATATCATCAGTTTGCGTGGATATGAAACCAGTGATATCATGTCGGCCTACCCAGGCGGCGCCGGTGTATTCAATAAGTACACGCTTGAACTGCGCTACCCCGTTTCACTCAACCCCCAAAGTACGATCTTCGTGACTGCTTTCGCACAGGGCGGTAACGCTTGGCGCAACGCAAAGGAGTTTAATCCCTTCGACGTGAAACGATCTGCCGGGTTGGGCCTGCGCGTGTTCCTGCCGATGTTCGGAACGCTCGGATTCGACTATGGTATTGGTTTCGACAAACCGGAACTTTACCCCAGCAAAAAGTTTTCGAGCTACGCAAAATTCAATATTATCCTTGGTTTCGAGCCGGATTAATACCCCCTGCTTCCGCCAACACTGTACGTTTTCTCAAGCAACCATCGCC
>JBIPOY010000416.1:0-3382 GCA_044378705.1 Saprospiraceae bacterium | reverse complement strand
TTTTTTCCGGCTTCGAAGGTAAAATTAATGCCTTTTAGCACCTGCTGCGTGCCGAAAGTTCTGACGATATTTTCTGCTCGGATCATTTGAATGGGCCATTTAGGGCATGACAAATGTAATGACAATCAAGATATGTGGCCGGGTTTGTTTGGAAGGCTCAGGTTAAGGGCCGTCACGACGAGCAGGCCGGCCGTTTCTGTTCTGAGTCGGGCGGCGCCGAGACTTACGCCCAGGAACCCGTTTTCGATGGCTGTTTTAACTTCATCCGGGGAGAAATCGCCTTCGGGGCCGATGGCGATGACGACGTCTTGGGGCGGAGCGAGGGTCGTGGAAAAATGGGGTAGTGGTTCATCGGAGCACCAGGCGATTCTTTTGCAGGATTCGGAAGCTGACTTGGCAAAAGTCTGGAAACGGGTTAATTCGTTGAGTTTTGGAAGCGTGGCGCGGAGGGATTGTTTCATGGCTGAAACGAGAATTTTCTCCAATCTATCGAGCCGTATTGTTTCGCGTTCCGATCGTTTGCACCAGAGGGGTGTAATTTCATCAACGCCTATTTCGGTGGCTTTTTCCAAGAGCCATTCGAACCGTTCCATTTGTTTGGTGGGCGCAATGGCCAGGTGGATTTTGAAGGGTCGTTCGGGCACTGCTGCCGTTTTTGAAATAATGCGTGCCAGGGCGTATTTTTTGCCTATTTCACTCAGTTCGGTGTCGTAGTAAAAGCCTTTTCCATCGGTTATTTGCAGCGGATCGCCCACTTTTCGCCTCAAAACAGCCAGTAAATGACGACTTTCCTCTTCATCTAGGTGTGCAAACCCGTTTTCGATGCGTGTGGTATAGAAGAGTTGATTCATGCGTAGAATGTCGTCGTGGTTTGATAAAGAGTAACACGTAAGTTAGGCCTGAACAAAATTCGCTGTGCGCATTGCAAGGGTGGGTATCTAGTGGAGTAATTTTGCAATTTCCGTGGGTGTGAGCACCTGTTGTTCGCCGGTTGTTTGGTTTTTTACCGTCAGGTTCCCTGCGGCCATTTCACTTTCGCCGGCAAGGGCCACAAATGGAATCCTGCGTTTGGCTGCGTATTCAAATTGCTTTTTCAACTTGCCCGGATCGGGGTATATTTCAGTAGCGATGCCTGCTTTTCTGAGTTGGGTGGCACATTCAAACGCATAGTCAAAGGTGGGTTCATCGAAAGAGATGAGCAGTATTTTGACACTTTCCAAGAGGGTATCCGGGAACAAGTGGAGTTCTTCCAGGACGTCGTAGATACGGTCTGCGCCGAAGGATACGCCCACGCCGGAAAGCCCGGGAACACCGAATACGCCCGTCAGGTCGGCATAACGACCACCGCCGCCGATACTGCCCATTTTAACACCTTTTGCGGCTACTTCAAAAATACAGCCGGTGTAATAACTCAAGCCGCGTGCCAGGGTAATGTCAAAAACCACCTCGTTTGTCAGGGCCACTTTTGATAAAAAGCGAAAGACGCGGTCTAGCTCGTCGAGGCCCAGCAACCCTGTGGGGCTATTGGCAAAAATTGGCCTCAGGGCTTCCCGATTGGGTGCTGCCAAAATGTTTTCGATGGTAGCAATGGCTGTATCCGAAATACCCCTTTCGGTTAATTCTTTTCTGACACCATCGATGCCCACCTTGTCCAGTTTGTCGATGGCCACCGTCATATCCATGAAACGATCGGGGATACCGGCTGCTTCAGCGATGCCAAAAAGCACCTTTCTATTGTTGATTTTTATCGTAACCGGTAGCCGGAGGGCTGCGAATGCCTCGTCGTAGATCTGCGTCAGTTCGGCTTCGTAGAGCAGTGAATCGGAGCCGATGACATCCGCATCGCATTGATAAAACTCTCGGTAACGGCCGCGTTGTGGTCGGTCGGCGCGCCAAACGGGTTGTATTTGGTATCGTTTGAAGGGGAAACTCAGGGTTCCTCGGTTCATCACGACATAACGGGCGAAGGGCACCGTGAGGTCGTACCGCAGACCGCGTTTGGCAATGCTCGAGGTGAGTCGAGTAGAATCGCGTCCTTCCAGTGCCTCCGGATTGGCGTCTTTGAGGTAGTCGCCATTGTTGAGTATTTTGAACAGCAGTTTATCGCCCTCTTCGCCGTATTTTCCGGTGAGGGTGCTGAGGTTTTCCATGGCCGGTGTTTCGAGCGGTTGGAAACCAAATTTTGCGAACACGTCACGCACCGTATCAAAAATATAGCCGCGCTTGCGCACCTGTTCGGGGCCAAAATCGCGTGTTCCCTCTGGAATGGATGGTTTCTGCATGGTAATAAAAGAAAAGCAACGACCTCGGGCTTGTCTCAGACGCCACCTCGAAATAGTTACACAACGAAAAAATGTAACTGGTTAGCGTGCCACCTAACCAGTTACGAAAAAATTAACCTCCGGGGTCTCTGGTACCACGGAGGTTAAAAAAATACCTAAAATTAGTTACATACCGCCATTTACAGCCGCCACGGTGCTGAACAAAAGTCCTTTCATGGCCAGTCCGCCAACAATCAGGAGGGTGGCGGCACTGGTCCAAATGGCCAGTTTTCGGTGTTTGCTGTTGTCGTCGGTTGCTTTTTTGGAAAGGGTGCGTCCCACCTGAATACAGGCGATGCCCAGGAACATCATCATCAGGTGTTCTACTGCGAAATAACGGAGCCAAGGGGTTTTCATCGCAGCGCCCATGTCGGCCATGGCCGATTGGACGATGGTGCTGGTGACGAAATACTGAACCAAACCGAGGAGCAATTGCAGGTGCGCCAGTCCTAGGAGGGCGACAGAAGCAGTATTGTCAACTTTTTCAAACGGCTTTTTTCCCTGCCAGCCCGACCAAGAGCGGTAGAGAACGAATACGAGTGCTGCAAGAATCAGGTAACGGTTGTAGGAGTGAAGTGCGTTAATTATCTGGTGCATAGGTTTTTAATGTTGAAAAAGAATGAGTGGCAAAAGTAGCTAAATCGGTCATTGTTTTAGCAACGATGGAGAGAACAAAAACTTAGCGTGTGGTCTTATTGGTGGAAGCGCTAGGGCTTTAGAAGTTGCAGTAGTACATTCCAATCTCTTGCGGCATCCCAATCTTTGGCGAAGAGAAAATTGAGTCTTGCGGCAGTTGGTTCATTTGCTTGCAGGTTTCTGAGTCCGTCGAGTGGGGAGAAAGCGCCGGGTTTGAGGGTGGGCAGCGCGTTGTTTTGGGCGTTTGGCGCATAGCCGACCCAAGTTTTTTGGCCGGACAGGACAGGCCACCAGTTTTTCAGGATGATTTGTCTTTTGGGCGTGAACCAAATCCAGCACGGGAGTGTCAGGGCCAGACCGGCGCAGATGGCGAGGTCGAACACGCGTTTGTTGCGTCTTTCTACGGGTTGGGCGATTTGATATTT
>JBIPOY010000092.1:0-9862 GCA_044378705.1 Saprospiraceae bacterium | reverse complement strand
CGTACCATCAAGATTACCCAACACCCGGGCAGGATCTTGAACGGCCAAATCTGAGATGGTGTTTGTACAACCATCGCCATCGGTCACCACAACGGCGTAAAACCCTGCCGACAAACCATCCAATTCATTGGAATCAGTACCAATATCAACCCCCTTGTCATCCATCCATACATAATGGTATTCACTGCTGTTGCCACCACTGGCAGTAACCACCAAAACGCCATCAGAACTGCCGAAACAGTTTGGATTGGTTGAAAGAACGAGGTCCTGATCGAGCATGATTTCAGCCGGTTCCAACACCGTAATAGCATTTACAATACTGGTACAACCATTGACATCGCTCACCGTTACTTTGTACGTGCCGGCGCCGAGATTATTCACGGAAGCAGTGGTGGAGTTGTTGGCATCATTCCACTGGTATCGGTATGGCCCACCGTTTCCGCCACTTCCGTTGATGGAGACTGAACCGTTGGTCAGGCCATAGCAAGAGGCAGGGGTTGTATTGGAAGTGCCTGTCACGGGTGGTGGCGTTGCAATGAACAGGGTGTCTGTATCGCCACAACTGTTGTTGTCGGCGCTTGTGACGATGTGCGTACCGGCGCAAAGATCGGTACGGGTACCGGAAGTACTGAGGCCATCGCTCCACAAGTAGATAAAGCTGCCTTGTGTCGGCGGCGTGGTGGCATATTGCGTTATTACTTGCGCATCACCATCGCAAATCCCAAAGCAGGATACTTTCTGAAGGTTAGAAATAGTATTGACCACCTTGGGAGGCTGAGACAATGAAAATGAACCGGTTAGGGTGCATCCTACATTGTCGGTTACGGTTACGTTATAATTCCCCGCCGTTAAGCCGAACACCGTTGGTCCGCTGGGTTGCTGCGCCGGATTCCAAGTGTATTGTACGTATGGCTTTTGGCCATCTTGAACAGATACACCCAAAATACCGTCGTCATCACCATAGCAACGGGGTTGAACATACGAGGTGTCGGCAAAGGATAGTGGGGTAACAATTTTCAGGGAAAAGGTATCTTTCGCAATACAACCCGATGCATCTAAGATGGTTACAGCATACAAGCCGCCCGGCAAATTTGTTATTTGCGCAGAACTGCCAATACTTCCCGCAGCGGGTACGGTTGTCCAATTATAGGTTTGGGCGTTGGGAATGGAAGCAGTAATGGAGCCGTCGCCACCGCATCGTACCGAAACAGAATCTACGGTGATACTGGGCGCTCCCGGGGTGGATAAGGTAAACGATAAAGTGTCCTTACAACCCCTGATATCAGTCGCCGTAACGCTGTAATTGCCAGGTCCTAGGCCATTCTGATTGGGGCCTATTGCGGAAGGAATGTTCCAAGTGTAGGTGTAGAACGGGCCACCGGTGCCGCCTTGGGCTATCACGTTGATGGAACCACTGTTCACCTGTCCACATCCAGGGTTTTGAAAACCTATGGTGCTCAACACCAATTCTGCCGGTTGAAAAACTTCAACAGAGACCACTGCCTTGCAACCCGCCGGATCAGAGGCCGTGACGGTGTAAGTACCCGCCGGCAATCCTGAATAAGTGGAGCTCAAACTCGTGTTTGATTGTGTAAAACCGCCCGGCGCCCAGTTAAACTGAAAAATATTGCCCGAAGGGATTGACTCTTCCAGCAAAACATTTGCACTGCCATCGTTGAGGCCAAAACAAGTGATGTTTTGTACCAAATTTTCAGAAAGAGTTATGGATCGCAGGTCCTCAATCGTAACATCGTCTTTACGGGTGCAACCTTTGGCATCCGTAATGGTCACCGTGTATGTTCCAGACAATAAGCTGTTGACAATAATCGGATTGTTTTGTCCGGCGGTACCAACAGGATTGTTGTTCGAATCTGTCCAGGAATATTGATACTGCCCCCCGGCAAAGGGGGTGCCTCCTTGCACCAGGTAGTTGATGGTACCATTGGCAACGCCGGAGCAAGCCGCTTGGGTAAGCGTAACGTCTGCGCTGTTGATGGGTGTAGGTTGACCTAAAAAACCGGACGCAGAGGTTGAACAACCCCGTTGGTTGTCGGTGATGAACAACGTGTAATTTCCGGCACGAACATCATTGTTGACAGTCCCGTCTTGTAATGGAGACATAGGATTTGTCAGCGTCAACGGAGCTGACCAAGAATAGGAATAATTATTGTTTGAGCCCGTGGACGGAACACCACCCAAAAGGATCACCCCCTCCACGATACCGTTGGAAAGACCATTGCAACTGGGCTGTTGGACGAAAGAAATCTGTGCACCTACCGTGGGAATGTTGACATCAATCGTGTCACAATTGACGAATCCGAAACCATTGTTGTCGGTGACACACACGGAATAGGAGTTGGTCAGGTTGTTAAAATTACCCACGGGGTTCGGTAAGGTGTAGGTACCCCCGCTGAGAAGAACCGTGGCGGAGTTGGTAGCGCCATTGGTGGGTGCAAATTCATGCACCACCACGCTGTAGGGAGCCACACCGCCGTTGACGGTAACCTCCATGGTTGCCGTTCCCTGACAGGTACTGTCAACTATGGAAACTTGAAATCCACTGGCCACCAACTGCACACAAACAACACCGGGATCCTGACCAATGGCCAGCGGCAACCCCTGCTCGTCTTCAAAACTGATGGCGGTGGGGTTGTTGGAAATGGTAATATCGCTGCAATCGCCAAATGCTCCAATCACGTCAAAACAAACATTGAAGAGCGACTCACCATCAGGGACACTCAATACATTGCCCAGAATGTCCAAATCGTACAATATCAAGCCGATTTCACCTTGACCTGCGTTCGCATTGTTCAACGTAGAACCCGTGAAAGGGTCTAAAATGGAATTTAGGTTTTCAACTCCAGTGTATTGCAACACAGTGGGATCCCAATTGATAGAGAAGGAACTGGAAACGACATCAAAATTGTTGACCGTTAAAGGCAAACAAAAATGGGTGGTTCCAGGAGGTGCTATGGTTTGTGGAAACGACAACTCAACATTGTCACTAGAGACACAAGTCGACATGTCCATGGTAAAAATAGCGGGACAACTTTTGCCATCTTGTACTGTGATTGTATAATTACCTGGTTGTGGTACCGAAAAAATAACCGGAGCAAGATGAAACAATTGCGTTTGCTGGGTATGAATCACAGCTTTTACCGACGGGTTGCTCGTAAGTGATATATCAATATCATAGATGGCATTGCCATCGTACTCGGGGTAGCCGCCTCGAATGGTGAATTTGCCGATGCAATCGTTGCCAAAGTTGGTGTTCACACCATCCTGTGTAATGGCATTGAGGTAGATCACTTCAAAAGCAGCAGTAGTATTGACGTTCACACAGGGGCCGGGTGGAGCGCCTACTTGGCTGGATTCAAATCCGGAGGGGGGAATAATCTCGTCAACCGTTATGGGGGCATAAAATATTGACAGCGGTTGTCCTGCGCCGAAAATATTGATCAATGATCCGCTGTTGAAAAACCAAGTATCCCCACCATTGGGTACAGCCGGTGTAATGTACATGCCGCCGGCAGAAGGTGGCGTATTGAGAATGCAGGGGTCTCCCGGTCCGGGAATAGAACTGATGGCCTGAAGGTTGTCGCCAGCCACCTGCGGTGAACAGGTGTAAAAAGCGTACGCAACCCCCGGCGTTGTGCTGGGCTGTGGGTCGCCCGACAGTACAGCATCTCCGTTGTGTCGAACGAGAAATGAATCGCCGGCACACAGAAAAATTTGCGGCAAACTGGCGTCATTGCTGTTGCCAATGAATTGTGCCAGTGTGTACGTGCCTGCAGCATTGCACAGCATGTCAGGGGTAGCATTGGAATGCTGGGGTAGGTAGTTGTAAGGGCCCGGAGGAATCGAGATGCTTTGCGGATTTTGGGCAAGCAACAACGACGGTATGCCTATAGAAAGGCATACGAAGAGCGGGATTAGAAATTTTTGCATTCTTGTGATAATTTTACAATGGTTGATGGATAAAAGTGAAAGAGAAAACGTCTCCTCTTTCCGTATCAGATACGGTATCGGTGCTGAATGTTGCCCCTGGTAGGCGGTATTAACACTTTTTACCTTTTTTTGTAAGAACAGGCGCAAAATTAATAAAAAGGGCATTGTTTGCCTATTTTGAGATCAAAAATGTCTCATTATTAACGTCGCTACATTCTTGAACAATATCGCGCATGAACGTTAATTGTCCGGCTTTATTGTAATGTTAATGCTTTTACACAACCTTTCCATTGAGGATGACGGTTTCAACCACCTTGCTGCCAAAACGGTATGGAATCAAGGCCAAGGACTCCAAGGGTATTGTGGTGAAAATGTTTGCTTTTTTTCCGACGGCAATGGTACCAACTTCGTGTTCCAACTCCATCGCTCGTGCACCATTCAGCGTGGCTGCATGGATGGCCTCCTCCGGCAGCATTTTCATCCGAATACAGGCAAGGGCCACCACAAATGGCATATTTCCGGAAGGAGAGGAGCCCGGATTATAGTCGGTGGCCAACACCACGGGTAGGCCGGCATCTATCATTTTGCGCGCTTCGGGATAGGGTATTCCCAAAAAAAATGCGCAAGATGGCAACAGCGTAGGCAAGGTGTCACTGTTTTTTAGCAGGTCAATTTCAATGTCGCTGGTGTGCTCCAAATGGTCAACGGAAATGGCCCGATTGGCAACGCCCACCTGTACGCCTCCCGTGATGCCCAGCTCATTGGCGTGAATTTTTGGTTTCAATCCGTATTTCCACCCGGCTTGTAGGATTTGGTCGGTCTCTTCGGGCGTAAAAAAACCTTGATCGCAAAAAACATCGCAGTAATCAGCCAGCCCTTCCCCGGCTACCCGTGGCAACATTTCTTGCACAATCAATTGAATATATGCTGACCGACGGTCTTGGTACTCTTTAGGAATGGCATGTGCCCCTAAAAAGGTCGCCTTTATAGGAATCGGGCTTGCTTCCTTCATTCGGCGAATGACGCGTAACATTTTTAATTCGCTTTCCAGCGTAAGTCCATAGCCGCTTTTTATTTCAATCGCCCCTGTGCCATAGCCAATCACTTCCTGTAGTCTTTGCCAGGCCCCCCGGAAGAGACTGTCCTCTTCTGTTGCTTCCAACTTGCGCGCAGAATTTAGGATGCCACCCCCACGCTGCGCAATTTCTTCATAAGAAAGGCCTCTGATTCTGTCCACAAACTCTTCTTCGCGGGTAGCTGCAAATACCAGATGGGTATGGGAGTCACACCAACTGGGCAATACCATCCGTCCGGTGGCATCCAATGTCTGGTCGGCGCGGTCAGGGCATTCAGCCATAGGACCGAAAGCGGCGATCAGGCCATTTTCGGTCAGGAGGTATGCATCCTCAATACTGGGTAAGTTGGCCATGTCTGCGCCTTTCACCAGTTTTCGCCGGACGGTTTCAATTTGAACCAACGAACGGATATTTCTAATAAGCAGTGATCCCATATTTTAAGTTTTAAAGCGCTTAGGTTAGACGGTCGATAGGATAATTATTCCACCATCAAATTACAGCCTCGCATTTCTGCCGCATCCAACCGGCCCAGCACCTCAAAACTACCGTCTGCAAATACCTTACCCACGTCTTCCGTTTGAATAAAACTGATGGTATCTATGTTGGCTAAGTCGATCATGTTCAATACGCCCGTACGCCCTGCTACCACCGGACAAAACGGGTCGTTTATTTCGGTGGCCACCACGCGCAGGGTAGGGGAGGGCGTAAAGACAGAGCCGCCTTGTGCGTATGCCTGTGAGAACAGTTCGGTCATACCATACTCAGAATGAATGGCTTCTGTGCCAAATGCCTGCTGCAGGGTATCGTGGAGTTCTGTCCGGGTTATTTCGCGGCGCTGTCCTTTCATGCCGCCCGTTTCCATGATGGTAATTCCTTGTAACTTTCCGGGATACTGTTCGGCAAAATCGAGCAGCGCATAGCTGACGCCGAGAAGGATGGTCTTTTGTTTTTTTGATTGGCAAACGCGCAGGGTCTTATTTAATTGTTCGAAGTCATGGAGAAAAAATCCACTTTCCGGATACGGGGAGCATCGAATAAAATGGTCGGTCATGGCCACCAAGGAAGAATTTCCGCGCTCGAGGTAGTTGGGTAGAAGGGCCAGAAAACACCATTCACAAGGGTCACCATAATTATGTGTAAAACCACGGCGGGCGTTTTCTTCGTACCAAGAAAGGCTGCGTACCCGGTGTTGGGAGGGTATTTGCCCCGTTGTGCCACTGCTGTTGAACAAGGTCTCTTCCGACCATTCCCCACTGCGAATATCATGGGTTTTGAAAAAAGAAATCGGTAAAAAAGGGTGGTTACGCGCTTCCCCCAACAAGGACACATACGCACTGTACAGCGGATTATGGGCCTTTTGATACTCAAAGACGCGGGTTGCCACCCCATCGAAGTTCGAGGTATTTACCGCACCCACCATGCACATGATTTCTTCCCGACTCTGTTTTGGCATCGCTTACTTATTTGTGAAAAAATGGATGGTCGGAGAATTTTTTGACTATTCCGACGTACTTTTGAAGGAAATACGGTTACGGTATGAAATGTTTATTAAAACCCCAAATACAATTCTTTTTACTGCTGCTCGCAGGGATCCCTTTTTGCGTGAAGCCCCCTGACTATCCTAAAACCCCTGTGATAGAGTTTATGGGCCTATCCAAACAAGTGCTTCAACAGGGCATGTCCAAAGGCGATAGTCTGAGCATTACTTTTTCTTATACCGATGGCGATGGCGATTTGGGCTTTCCCGACACAGATCCCACCGCCAGTGTTTTTGTGCGCGATGATCGCGATTCTTTTTTAAAATTTCAATACCAGTTGCCTTACGTTGACCCTCAGGGAGCCGGAAATGGCATTTCAGGTGAAATTTCAATCGTAGTGCCCACCAGTTGTTGTATATTTGTTACAGATGAAGGTCAGAAACTTGCATGTGACTTGGTTCCAGCGAGTTTTTTGTATGATACCCTACATTATTTCATCAAAATACGGGATCGTGCCGGCAACATAAGCAATGAGATAAAAGCAGGCCCCATTACGCTGCAGTGTCAGAAATGAATAATCCCCTCAAAAACAACGGCTGCCGGGCCACAAAGCCAGATTTCTGAAAAAGTGCCGTCCGTGTCGGCATGAAAACGCACAGTAAGTTCGCCCCCTTTTGTTTGTACGGGTACTCGGTAATCCCCCGGCAAGTTTTTTTTATCAAAATAAGTGGACGCAATGGCTGCTGCCGTTACACCCGTACCGCAGGCGAGCGTTTCATCTTCTACGCCGCGTTCATAGGTACGCACTTGCAGACTTCCATCATTTTTAGGGTTTCTACAAACAATATTGACATTTATTCCGGCTGTGTTAAACCGCTCTGCACAACGAATGGCCCTTCCTTCTTTTACCATGTCAAGGTTCTCAACTTGATCCTCAAATCTTACATAGTGTGGCGAACCGGTGTTTAAAACAAAGACATTGCCATTGATTTCAACGTGTCGAACGTTTCCCATCTTTAATTCCACCCAATGCAAACCAATGGTAGCAGTCGGAGACACCAGGGCCTCATGTTCGCCGTCTACAGCCAAAAAGAAGTATTTTTCGCCCGATATTCCCAGGTTTTTTGCAAAAGAGGCGATACACCTTCCGCCATTTCCGCACATACTGCTTTCATTGCCATCGGAGTTGAAATATATCATCTCAAAATCATAACCCGGCATATTTTGCAACAATATAAGTCCATCTCCACCGATGCCGAACCGGCGATCACAGAGCTGTTTGATGCGGGCCGTGTCTGCTCGGGTTAGCCATTGCTCCTGACGTTGGTCAACCATCACAAAATCATTTCCAGTACCTTGGTATTTCCAAAATTTCATGCTACAAGAGAAGGTTGGTGATGGGGACAATGCAATCGCAAAAGTAACGCGATATTTTTTAAAGACTAAAGAACAATACGATGTCGTTATCCGTTCAATATTGTATCGAATTATGAAAAAATACCTCTGTCTCGCTTTCGTATGCGTCGTGAGCTCTCTGCTCTCCGTATTCATATACACTCGTTTTCTTCCGTCACCCAAGGGCGGGTGGTCTGGAAACGACGGGGACGTGCGTTACGTCGGGTTGGTTGACAAACTCTTCAGCAACCGTTCCAACAGTCGTTTTCAGTCTGCTTCACCGACTAATTTCATCGAATCAGCGGCCATTGCTACACCGGCGGTGGTCAATATACGAGCGGTAATAGCGGCTGACAATAGTATTTTCGGCGGGAGTTCCACGGCTGGTTCCTCCGGTTCCGGGGTAATACTATCCCCCGACGGCTACATTGTGACCAACCACCACGTGGTAGACCATGGCACCAATATCAAGGTAACTTTGGCAGACAAGCGTGAATATAACGCACAACTGGTGGGGTCGGATGCTTCAACGGACATCGCTTTGTTGAAAATTGAAGAGGCTGAATTGCCCTTTGTGCTGTTTGGAAACAGCGATTCCGTCTGCGTTGGAGAATGGGTGCTTGCTGTGGGCAATCCCTTTAACCTCGAAAGTACCGTCACGGCGGGTATTGTAAGTGCCAAGGGTCGCAACATCAACATCCTCGGTGGCGGGGCCAGTATTGAATCATTTATACAGACAGACGCTGCCGTAAACCCCGGCAACAGTGGTGGCGCTTTGGTGAATACTTTGGGTGAATTGATAGGGGTTAATACTGCAATAATTACGGAATCAGGTAGTTATGAAGGATACTCTTTTGCAATACCTTCTAATCTTGTTCAAAAAGTGATCCGAGACCTACGTGAGTTCGGCGTGGTTCAGCGGGCCTTTCTGGGGGTTGGTATCCAAGATCTGGATGCAGAAACCGCCCGTGACTTACAACTGCCCAATGCCGAAGGAGCTCTCATCAACCGCATTGCCAGCGGCGGAGCGGCCGCTGATGCAGCGCTTGAAATTGGGGATGTCATTGTCGGTGTGAACAATACCAAAGTGCGCAGCACCGCTGAACTGCAAGAGTTCGTTGGTCGCTTCAGGCCCGGAGAAACCGTTCACTTGGAGTTTTGGCGCAGTGGTAAAAAATGCCGGAACAACTTGATGTTAAAAGACAACAACAACTCAACCAGTGTTGCGCGTACCCGTGGAGACGAACTAGAAAACGATTTGGGTATCGCCCTGCGCGATTTGAGCAAAGAGGAAAGACGGAAACTCCGTGTTCAAGGCGCTATGGTGGTGAGTATTCGCCGCGGAAGCGTCGTATTCAATACGAATATGCAGCCGGGTTTCATCATCAGCAGCGTCAATGGGACGCGTATCACCAGTACTTCAGAGGCCATAGAGGCCATGAAAAACGTGTATAATGCCCTGTCGCTGGACGGATATTACGAGGGGGAATCAGATTTGTATTCCTATCGGTTCAAAAAGAAGGGCTAATACTATTGTCATTTTGCCGCATTCAATGACTCAAGCATAAAAAATATGAAAAAATACCAGGCTAAACAGTTAGGGAATGGGATTGGGATTGGTGCTGCTCTTGGGGTCGCATTCGGTGCAGCCTATTCCATTTCTTCGGAAAACGTGGCATTGGGATTGGCCATCGGTGTAGTGGTAGGTGCAATATTTGACTTTGTAAAAAACAGGGTGACTGGTTAGGGGGTTGCGTCTGAGACAAAAAAATGAACCTTTTTGAGCCAGACAGCCTGCCATCTAACCAGTTACATTTATTGAAAAAAAGACGGATAACGTTGTACCGCAATTTAACTTGGAGTGCCAACTTTCGGTATTAAACAAGATCAGCATTGATGATAATAATTTTGACGGAATTGCTGATTTTTCCGTGTTTGAACAAAATTATGCAGGATCAATTACAT
>JBIPOY010000415.1:0-3397 GCA_044378705.1 Saprospiraceae bacterium | reverse complement strand
AAATGGATGACGCAGTTTCGCATGTATATCAATGTGAATAAAAAGGTAGAAATTGTGCTTGCGGCCAACAAACAGTCGTCATCATTGAGCAAGTCAGTGCTTTACCGGGATTTGTATCAATTGAAAAACCGTGAGGAAAGACTTTCTCAAGCGAGTACTTGGGATTTGAACGTACGTATTTACCTGAGCAACCACTTTTTATTGTATTTCAGTGCCCAGAATATATTTGACCGAGAATTTCAGGGCCTTGATGCCACGGGCACCTTGGACGATCTGCTCTATAACCCTCAACCCGGGCGTTTTATCCGCTTGGGTGTTAATTACAATATGAACTAGAGTGGACGTTTTACGCTTGTTTCATGTATCCTTTGTTGACCACTCCGATGACTTTTCCGGTGAGTTTTTGGCCTAAGAACGGACTGTTTTTTGATTTTGAGCGAACATTTCGGGCTTCATACGTCCAGGTAGCCTCTGGGTCGAACACCGTCAAATTGGCCTGTTCACCTACTTTTATAGTTGGTATTGGAAGACCTAGGGTACGGCGTGGGCCGCAGGAAAGTTTTTCTATAATATTTTGAATGGTGAAGGAATGGGTCAGGAGGGTTCGGCAAAGGGAGAAAGTAGTTTCTAAGCCGATCATACCAAAATCAGCGTACGTGAATTCCAGGTTTTTCGACTCTTCATCCCAGGGGGTGTGATTCGAGCAGATAAAATCAATGGTACCATCTTCCAGCCCTTTTAGCAGTGATTTTACGTCTTCTGGGCTCCGAAGCGGGGGCATTACTTTCCAATGGGCATCAAAACGGGCAAGTTTTTCGTCGGTGCAACAAAGATTTGCGATGGCAACGGAACAGGTTACTTGTTTTCCCGCTTTTTTGGCAGCGCGGATCATCTCAACGCTTTTTTCGGTGGAAATAAGGTGAATATGGAGTCGGCCGCCGGCATAATCGAGCAGGCTCAGGTCGCGTTGTACCATCAATTCCTCGGCGAGCGCCGGAATTCCTTTCAAACCTAGAGAAGTGCTCATCACGCCCTCGTGCATTTGTCCTCCTGCGGCGATGTTCTTGTGGTGAGGTTCGTTAAAGATCAGTCCGTTGAAGGACTGCGCATACTGAATGGCTCGGAGGAGCAGTCCAGCATCCTGTACGGCTTTAGGTCCGTCTGAGAAAGCGATGGCACCGGCACTGTTCATGTCCATGAGTTCGGCCAGGTCTTTTCCTTCACAGTGTTGTGAAATAGCGCCAATGGGAAACACCTCCACGGGTGTTGACAGCGCTGCGGCTTTGTTGATGATATACCCTATTTCGGATTTTGCGTGCAGGGCCGGCTGAGTATTGGGAAAGCAGGCAATGGCCGTGAACCCTCCCACGATACTGGCAGCGATGGCCGATGCCAAATCTTCGCGGTGTTCGTACCCGGGGTCGCATGTTTGTACGCCGATGTCCATCCACCCTGGGGACACGCAGAGGTTGGGAGATTCCCAGATGGTAGCATTGGGCGGAACGGGAATGGAGGGTCCCATTTCGGAAATCAGGCCATCTTTTACGAGAATGTCTTGCGGCGAACATTCAGATGTTCCATCAAAAATGCGTGCGTTTTTTATGAGCAGTAGCATGGAGAAAGTTATAGTCTATACCATTGGTTGTCGCGCACAATCCAGCCGGGCGTCTGGCGATAAACGGTTGTATTGGCCGGTTTTATCATGACTTCATCAAACCAGAAGGGGGCGTTAGCGTTCTTTTTATGCAAAAAAATCTGTGTTTTGGAGTTGTCTTCGTACACCGAGAAGTGTAGGTCAAACAACGCCCAACCATCCACGATGGTGGAGAGGTAGAACCGCAGTCCTTCGTGTCGGAAATGGATCTGGTGGCCGTCTGCGAGGCTGTTTTGGGCTATTTTCAGTTCCTGGGTCATGCCCATGTCTTCGGTTGCTTTTATCCAGAGGCTCAGGGTATATTCTCCTTTTGGAATGGGGTTGTTCCAAATCCAGGAGCTATCGCCCAAGTTGCCAAAACCGGCTCCTTTGCCTTGGAAAATATGCTTTGAATCGGTGCGTGAATCAAAGCTTTGGTGGGTAAACCAGCCTTTGTCGGGGTTGGTGCCCAGCCATCCGTCTGTCAGGGCAACTAGGTTGGGTTGGTTCATTTCCCGCACCACTGCATCGCGGAACTCCAGGGTATATTGACGCACGCTGTCTGGTACGAGCGACATAATTTTCATATCAGGCCCGTCGTACACCGTTGTGGCTTTGCTGATCAGGTGTCCGTAGTGTTGTTGTACTTCTGCCCATTTTTCCGGCGCAATCATCAGTGCGATGGGTCGGTTGTTTGGCAGGTCACCGAGCATGACAGGCGATTCACAGGGAGGGAGTGACCACTGCATGGACTTCACCATTCGTCCGATGGCCGATCTGCTCATGTTGACCCCCATATCGGGTACACCGGTCAGCAGGGCGGTGTATTGCACTTTTTTGTAGAGTGGGTAGTACATGTCGAGCCAGATATTTTCGGATCCGACATGGTAATATGGCAGGGGCATCAGCGCTTGGTACGGGTTAAAATCCACCTTGTTGAGCCAATGGTCGGGGGTGGGGGCCGCCACGCTGCGTATGGCGAGATTGGGGGCAAGGTGTACTGGTCTGTTGTGCTGAAAAATACGGGCTTCCCAGCAAATGACGAGGATGGGTATTGCCAAAAGGCTCCATTTGTGCACGTTTGACAGATCTAGATTCCTGAAATCGCCGTGCTGTATTTTTGCCCAAAGGGCTTTTAGTTCCACAGACCAGCGCGACAAAACCGGACTGCGGGTACTTCTGTTCCAGAGGATATAAAAAACCAGAAGATTGGCCGTGTAATAATACACCCAAGTAAATCGCCCCAAACCTCGGAACTGCCGGAGAGGCCCTAGGTAATCTGCCATCCATTCTAGTCCGGGAATGGCAAAGGGGACGCCACAGCCAAACAGTACCAAGGCGAATGACGCGGCAAAAATACCATTCAAGTAACGTTTGTGCACCCGATGGTAAGCGGCAGCCTCCCACGAAGGTTCGAACATGCGGAATCGGCGGCGGAAAAGTACCCATAGTGTAAAGGCAAAGGCTACCATGCCTATGTATGCTTGCGATTCAGAGTCTATCCGGCGGATTGCAATGATGTTTTGATCTATCCACTGGTAAAAGGGGAAGTCCTCGTAGGGCAGAAAAATGCCTTCCCAATAGCCGATGTAGGTAGTGAAACCGTAGGGGTTGGCCGGTCGGTCGGGACAATAATCTGACCAGTGAATCCAGACATTGAGCAGGGCAAACGGCACGAGTACCATCACCACAAGGTGATAAAATCGCTTGGCGATATTTTTCCAGCGAAAATCAGTCAATACCTGATACGCGGTATAAAGCCCC
>JBIPOY010000091.1:0-9899 GCA_044378705.1 Saprospiraceae bacterium | reverse complement strand
AAACTGCCGTGAATGTTCTATTGGAAACCATCAGCAAACTGAACGTCCAATATATTCCGCCGGCAATTTCCATTCCTTCTATGGTCAAGGAAATTGCCGCCGAAGGTATCAAGGTTGAAATATACGACCTACAGGGAAAACCGATGAAAACATACTACATCGGTGGCGTAACAAATGATGAAAACGGCACAATCATGATTATGGAGGGGTCCGAACACCCCTACGTAATGCACATCCCGTCTTTTATTGGCTCCTTGCGGGTGCGGTATCTGTTGGGAGAAGAAGCGTGGCGCGATCGCACGGTGTTCGGTGAAAAACCGGAAGAAATTCAGGAAATCAAGGTCGAATATCCGCAGCGTAAAAGCGAATCATTTGTGCTGGAAAAAACATCCGCGGCTACATATACGGTAAAACCCTTGTTCAGCACAACTCCTGCGCGTAACACACCCCTTCGGAAAGGCGTTGTAGAAGGCTATTTACTTCAATTTGAAGCCCTAGGGGCCGAAGCCTTCGAAACAACCAACCCATTCCGTGACTCCGTGGCCCAATTGGTGCCATTCGTGGTTTTTTCGGTGAAAAAGACCGACGGATCCTCCAAACAAGTGCGGTTCTGGCCAACAGAGACTTCTTACAACCCCAATACCGGCGCTCCTTTTGTGCACCGCTATTTTGCAGAAGTAAATAAAGAAGCATTCATGCTTACCCAAGACCGGGTATTCGCCCCAATATTCCGCGGTTACTCCTTCTTTTATTCCGATCCAACTCACTCCTCCCGATGAAACGATGGCACATTTCCAGCCCTCCTGGCCGGCAATAAAGAAGCCAAAAAACCAATGCACAGCACCGTCAATACAATGGGTATGAAGTCGGTCGCACGCATAGCAATCGGATAGCTATCGACTAAAAAACCTTGGGGAATGGTTACAATACCCCAAGTTTTCTGGACAAAATAGATGAACAATGCTAGTAATATACCAAGACCAAGCCCTAAAACAGTCAATAAAAGCCCTTCAAAAAGAAAAATACGACGGATCGTACCATCATCTGCACCCATACTTTTGAGTACCGCAATGTCTTTTTGCTTGTCAAGAACAATCATCCAAAGTGCCCCAACGGTGTTGAAGGCCATCAACAAGAGCATGAGACTGGTAATGGCAAATCCCATCCACTTTTCCAGTTGCATTACCTTGAAAAATGCCTCATTCTGCTCATAGTGGTCTTTCAGTATAAAACCTGCCCCCAACAAAGCACGCACCTGCTCTTTCACCTGCCCAACCGCTGCGGTTGACCGGCATTTGATTTCGAGTGCCGACACGGTGTAGGGCGTGGCGTCGAGCAACTCGCGTATAAAGTCAATATTGGTAAGGATATACTGATTGTCGTATTCCTGCTGGATAGCGAAAGTGCCCACCGGATACACCAACCGCGTTTTAAAAGGCTTATCAAGGGCTCCCGCTTGCTGTTCAGGCATATAAATGGTGATAGAAGCAAGCGGATTGTTGACATTAACGGTCAATTTGTTGCGCAAACCGGCTCCAACAACCGCACAATTGCGTTCTGCTGTTTTAAGTTGGTACGCTCCCTCCAGCAGAACAGTATCCGAATCTATTCCTGTCACACGGGCAAATAAACTGTCAACACCTTTCAATGCGCCAAAATCCTGAGACCCTTCATATTCAAAAAAGGCAATCTCTTCCAACGTTTCACTCGCAAAAGCCACGCCCGGCAATGCCCGTATTTGCACCAAGACCAAACTATCCATCTCAAAAGTTTTACCCTTGGCTGGGGTCACTTTTAATTCGGGGTTAAAGTGGCCGAACAACCCGGACAATAGGTCTTCAAAACCATTAAAAACAGACAGTACCAGTATGAGCGCTGCAGTACCAATGGCCATACCCACCACCGAAATGCCGGTGATGATGTTGATGGCGTTGGTACTGCGCTTGGCAAATAAATAACGACGAGCAATAAGCAGTGGAAAATTCACAGTACGAAGGTACGGTAGAAAATACGGTAGAAAATACGTTGTGAGAAATACGCCGAGAAATTCAAGGGCCTGACACCCCCACTGAACGGACAAAATTATTGGGCAACCTCCACCTGATACCCTTCTTTCCGCAACAATGCAATCACACCACCGGCGCCGCCAAGATGACCGGCACCCACTGCAAAAATAGTCGGTTTTTCACGCATCATCCGGCCCATGGGAGCAATCCAGTTGCGATTACGATTTTTGAGCAATATTTCTTCATACGCAGCCATCCCATCGCCATCCTCTTCGATCATGGACTGCATCGCCGTGATGTCCTGATCGCGGTACAGTTGGAGTAGCACTTCGAGTTGCCCGCCACCTCCGGTCGTATCCACTTCGCTGTTGCGCAGCCCGTCAACCAACATTTTGGCCTGCACTTGGTATGGAATACTGTCAAAAATTGCCATTTGGTAACTGGTCGTTTCCAATCCCGCAGTTTCGAGTTTCCGGTTGCGGGCACTCTGGTACAATTCCATTTCGATAGACGTCATGGCGCCATTGTCGGCAGCGCTACCTCCCTCATCCCCGGAAAACATCGTACTTAAAAAGAGGGGTTTCATCCGCTCCATCATGCCTCCGGAAAGACCTTTTTCAGCCATTTTTTCTCTCACCAACCGATAGTCTTCCGGTGAAAGGTAGTCTTTAATGGTTTTACCCCCCGGCATAAAAGCCTTGGTCATGAGGCTCATTTGCGTACGGAGGTTGGTGAGTTCCTTCATGTCAATTTCAAAAGTGACACGTTTGGCTTTGTCGAGTGCCTCTCTGACGGCATTGGGCATTTCATAGTCTTTTTTAGGGATCAAGTGAATGGTACCATACAGAAAAGATGTTTTTTTGAGCCCATTTCCACTGATTTTCCAGACCACCGATTTTTCCGTCGGAACAATGGCCTGTGGCGTATGGGCAATGGCTGTTTTTTGTGACGTTTGACACCCGATAAGCCATGCAATCGGAAGTAGAAGCAATATGTTTTTCATCATTTGAATAGATTCACTCGTGAAAAATAAAAAAAATTTGCCGAAAAAAAACGGACTGATAGCTCAACCCCCACCAATCAACCTATTTTTACACCCACTCGATACAACCAATACGCCCATTTTAAAGAGACTTTAAGTACTTTTTTCATCCTTTTTTCGCCATCATCGGAGAGTCTTCAGACCTTTAAACAATTCCCATGCGCTACTTCCGCCCATTCTTATGCTCCTTTGTTTCGTTTCTCTTCCTCCATGTCCTACAAGCACAACAACAAATCACCTTGGAAGACATCTGGCAGCGTAGCACTTTCAACACCAAAGGCGTTCCCGGTTTTAATTTTCAGAACGATGGTGTGCACTACACACAACTCGAAGGAACGAATATTGTGCAATACGACCTGCGCACAGGCGACCAATCCAGTGTTATTTTCGACGCTCAAGCCAACAGTGCCGACTCTTCCGGCTTGAAAGAAACCCTTGATGGCTATTCTTTCAGTGGTGATGAAACAAAAATTTTATTGACCTCTGCTACCGTTCCTATCTACCGCTGGAGTTCGGAAGCCTACTATTCGGTTGTAGATCGTGAAACAAAAAAACGGGAGCCGTTGTTTCATGGCGCCAAACAACGCTACGCAACTTTTTCACCCGATGCTACAAAAATCGCATACGTTTCAAACAATGACTTGTATTGCAAGGACCTAATATCCGGAAAAACAACCCGTATCACAACCGACGGCAAACACAACAATACCATCAACGGCGCTTCCGACTGGGTATATGAAGAAGAATTCAAACTCGTACGCGCTTTTGAATGGAGCCCCGATGGAAACAGTATCGCTTTTCTCCGGTTCGACGAAAGTGAAGTGCCTGAAATGACCCTAGAAACATATAGAGAGGGTACTTATCCGGAGAAAGTGACGTTCAAATACCCAAAAGTAGGGGAGAAAAATGCCGTGGTAACCGCTCATCTCTTCAACCTAACCACAGGTAAAATTCTACCCGTGCACATCCCGGATCGAATCGAATCAAACGGCCGGTACGACGACTACCTGCCCCGCATCAAATGGACGCCTACCGGCAAATTGTGCCTGACCTGGATGAATCGGCACCAAAGTACTCAGCGCCTGTGGCTCGCAGAACCAACAACAGGCCATTGCTCCCTTCTATTGGAAGAATCAAATCAATATTATATTGATTTACATGATGTTACCTTTCTGTCAGACGGTTCAGGCTGTATCATTCAAAGTGAAAAAAACGGCTTCAATCACCTCTATCAGTACGATATGAATGGTCAGCATGAGACCGCCCTAACCCATGGCAATTGGGATGTGACCGGTTTTTATGGCGTGGATGAAAAAAACAGCCTCGTGTATTTTCAGGCAGCAGCAGAAAGCCCCCTGCAACGCGAACTGTACTCCTCCACCTTAAACGGGAAAAAAACTCAAAAAATTAGCACCCTAAAAGGTACCAACAACGCCCAGTTCAGCAGCACTTTCGACTACTTCGTCAATACTTTTTCCACCCTAAATACACCGCCCCAATTCGCTGTTTTTACCCGAAAAGGCAAGGAAGTACGACCGCTCGAACAAAACAACCCTGTGCGCGAAAAGCAAAAAGAATACGGCACCCTGCCCGCAACATTCTTTCAGTTCAAAACCTCCGAAAATGTGGACCTGAATGGATGGATCATCAAACCCTCTGCACCTGAATACAAAAATAAAAAACTACCAGTGCTCATGTTTGTGTACGGAGGTCCCGGAAGCCAACAAGTCACCGATGCCTGGAAAGGCGCCAATTACTGGTGGTTTGAAATGCTGGCGCAGCAAGGCTATGTCGTGGCTTGTGTGGACAACCGAGGCACGGGCGCCCGCGGCGAAACATTTAAAAAAATGACCTACAAACAGTTGGGGCATTACGAAGTGATGGACCAAATAGAAGCCGCCCAATATCTCGGTACCCTGCCTTTCGTAGATGCTGATAAAATTGGTATTTTCGGCTGGAGCTACGGTGGTTATATGTCAAGCAATTGTATTCTCAAAGGCCGGGATATATTCAAAGCCGCCATTGCCGTAGCCCCCGTCACCAATTGGAAATGGTACGACTCCGTGTACACAGAACGCTACATGCAAACCCACGAGGAAAACAAAGAAGGTTACGAAGACAACTCACCCGTAAATTTTACGAATCAATTGAAAGGAAACTATCTACTCGTACACGGCCTCGCCGATGACAACGTCCACTTCCAACACACGGCAGAAATGGCCAACGAACTGATTGTCAACAACAAACAGTTTGACACGATGGTGTATCCCAACCGCAACCATGGCATCACCGGCGACAACGCGCGGCTACACTTATACACGTTGATGACAACGTTTTTGAAGGAAAAAATTCCGGTAGCGGAGCCGGACAGCTCAAAACGCCCCTAATTTTTTAACCTATTTTTGTAAGTACGTAGGTAGCGCGCTGTCTGGCCGAAGAAGATACTCCAGCCGCTACTTATGCTGTCGTCGAAACGCTGCAAGCGCCCACCTGATTTGATCAAATGAAAAACGCCCTTCAAAGTGATCAAACAACGGTCGCATCTGGTAGGGTTCCTCAAAAAGGGGCAATGCGCCCTGAATAAAATCACAGTCTTCAGGCGACACCCACTGCTGAATATCCACCATTTCACCACGTTCATACATGGTTGCTAGGTGGCTCATAACCGTAAACGGGCTTAATCCCCTCACCTTGGCAATCTCCTCAACCGTTTGATCATTTTTATACATTTCCCAAGACTGTAGTTGGGTACTGCCCGCCACACGCTGGCCATCGCCTGTTTTTTCCAGTACGAACCGACGTATGGCGCCTATGAAGGCATCTCCATACAGTTGCAGTTTTCGCTCCCCCACCCCACTGACCTCCATCATATCTTGGTCACTCAGAGGTCTTTTTTCTGCCATTATCTGCAGCGTAGCATCGCTAAAAATAAGGTAGGGGGGCATTCCCTGTTGTTGGGCCACCTGCTTGCGCAGTGCAACAAGTTGCTCAAACAGATCCTCTCTCAACAATTGCGCCTTTGATTTTTCGACAAGGCGCGGCAGACGCTCTTCTGGCTTTATTTTGGCTTGCGGCATTGCCAATAACACTTTTTTCGCTTCAAAAAGCACTTTTCTGCCCTCGTCGGTCACACGCAAACGATGGCGGTCATCGTAGGCAATTTCAATCAGCCCTATGTGGATCATCTGTAGCAAGAAAAACATCCAATCGTCAAAACTGTACTCTTTCCCTGCCCCGTAGGTTTTGATTTCGTGAAATTTTTGATCAAAAATTTCTCGGCGACTACTGCCACGCAGAATATCTACCAACAAATTCATGCCCACCTTTTCCTGTAACCTACTGATGGCGGAAAGCGCTTTTTGAGCTGCCACAGAACCATCAAACTGACGGGGTGGGTTTTGGCATACATC
The DNA here is from genome assembly GCA_044378705.1 of Saprospiraceae bacterium. GTDB lineage: Bacteria > Bacteroidota > Bacteroidia > Chitinophagales > Saprospiraceae > M3007. The sequence continues at coordinate 3,441 of JBIPOY010000091.1, read as the reverse complement.
ACAATTGCCACACGTGCGGTCGTAGGGTTCACCAAAGTAATTCAGCACCGTTTTGCGCCGACATACGAGCGCCTCCGCAAATTGAAACATCCGTTCCAACTTGGCAAGTTTCAAGGCTTTCTGCTCCGCACTGGCATCTCCTTGATCAAACATTTCCCGATATGACGTGACATCGGCGTAACTAAAAAACAATAAAGCTGCCGCCGGTAAGCCATCTCGGCCGGCACGCCCAATTTCTTGATAATACCCCTCCAGGTTGCGAGGCAAATTGTAATGTATCACAAAACGAACATTACTTTTGTCAATACCCATACCAAACGCAATGGTGGCACAGATGATGGGCGTCCGGTCGTTGATGAAATCTTCCTGCGTTTTGCTCCGCAAGGCCGCCGGCACCTCGGCATGGTAGTGGGCCGCCGGAAACCCCTTCAGGGTCAATTTTTGCGCAAGATCTTCACAACTTTTTCTAGACAAACAATATATGATCCCCGACTGGTGGGGCCGCTCTTTCAGAAACGCCAGAATCTGCTCATAACGGCGCTGACCGGGCTTTACCGTGAGGCTTATGTTAGGACGATCAAAAGAAGCAATATAAATGGCCGGATCCTGTAGTAGTAATTGATTGACAATGTCTTTGCGCGTCAATTTGTCCGCAGTAGCGGTAAGCGCTATCAGGGGCACTCCCGGAAACTGTTCTTTTAAGAATTTCAACTGTGTGTACTCAGGCCTGAAATCATGCCCCCATGCAGAAATACAATGTGCCTCATCTATGGCAAAAAGGCTGATCTTTAAGCGCTTTAACAGCGATTGAAATCCGTGCGACACCAGTTTTTCCGGACTTACGTATAATATTTTGATGTAGCCGTTCTCGGCAGCTTCCTCCACCTGTCGCAGCGCCATGGCACTGAGGGAGCTGTTGATGAATGCCGCAGAAATACCGTTGGCGATGAGTCCTTCCACCTGATCTTTCATCAAAGCAATGAGCGGACTTACCACAATAGCCGTTCCTTCCAAAGTAACAGCAGGAATTTGAAAACAAATACTTTTTCCCCCACCCGTGGGCATCAAAACAAGGGCGTCGCGGCGATCGTACACCGTTTGTACTATATCCGCCTGCAAGGGGCGAAATGCGTCGTAACCGAAAAATTTCTTAAGCGATTGTGTGGCAAGTTGAAGATTCATCGTTGTGTTGAATGCGTGAATGATGGATGATGGGGGATGGACGGCTTACTGTTACACTGAAAAGGGTTGAATTAAACAGCACCCTTACAAATATACACAAAAAAATGAGACCGATCAACCCCATGCAGCGAATAAAAAATTGTGCCACAATATTGGTGGCGCGCCATCTGGTAAAAAACTGGCCTTTTTGAGTCAGACCGCGCGACACCCAAACAGTTGTCAAGAAAACAATGTTGCACTGACCCTTTTTCAAGAAAACATACGACTTGACTTGGCTTTATTACATTTACACCGCTTTTTTTATTAAACAGAACATACATCAAACGAGGATGTTTTTGAATAATGGCCTATAACTTGTGGGAAAAGGTTCAAATGGCCGCTCAAAACAAAGTCCTGTCTTCCTCTCCCCCCTTACCCATTCAATCCAACAGGCATGATTATTACGACCAACTTGGTTGACCTACACAACCGCCGCATATACCCGGCCACCGTCACTGTTGAAAACGGCGCCATCACCGATATTCAAGCGACAGACCAATTGCCAGACAACGCGGGCTACCTCATTCCGGGCTTCGTGGATGCCCATGTACACATCGAAAGCAGCATGTTGCCACCCAGCGAATTTGCCCGCATGGCAGTGGTACATGGCACCGTGGCCACGGTTTCCGATCCGCATGAAATTGCGAATGTACTCGGTAAGGAAGGCGTCACATTCATGCTCGAAGACGCCCGGCGCGTCCCGTTCAAATTTTGTTTCGGCGCGCCCTCTTGTGTTCCGGCAACGGCTTTCGAAACAGCCGGCGCCACCCTTGACGCCGTCGATGTGGAATCACTGCTACAAAACCCGGACATTGGCTACCTATCAGAGATGATGAATTTTCCGGGTGTGCTGCATGGCGATGTCGAAGTATTGGCAAAAATCGCTGCCGCCAAACACCTGGGCAAACCTGTGGACGGGCACGCACCCGGACTAAGAGGTGCCGAAGCACAGCGCTATTTTGCTGCCGGTATTACCACCGACCATGAATGTTACTCCTACCAAGAGGGGTTCGAAAAAGCACAAATGGGCGTCAAAATACTCATCAGGGAGGGTAGTGCCGCTCGAAACTTTGAAGCATTGTGGCCACTGTTGAATGATTTTCCAACGCAAATGATGTTTTGTAGCGACGACAAACACCCGGATGATCTAGTCCGTGGGCATATCAATCTGCTCGCGGCGCGCGCCATCGCCAACGGATGTAACCTGTTCGATACCCTCCTTGCTGCTTGTGTGCATCCGGTGGAACATTACAAACTGCCCGTGGGGCAGCTCCGAGTGGGCGATCGCGCAGATTTTGTATTGGTAGAAGATCTGGTTGGTTTTCGTGTGTTGGGCACGTGGATCGATGGCCAAAAAGTGGCTGAAAATGGTCTGACCCTTTTGCCTAAGCTACGCACGAGCGCTCCCAATTATTTTGTCGCCAACCCGAAAGAAACTATTGATTTTCAAGGTCCTATTATGTCCAATAATCCCCGAATTCGCGTAATACGGGTTTTTGATGGAGAAATTATTACCGGCGAAGAGGAAGATTCCCTTGCGTCGATGCCGGACAAACGGTGTGGACCTGATCTAGAAAAAGATCTGCTTTACCTCGCCGTGGTGAACCGCTACCAGCCGGTCGTGAAACCCGCCATCGGTATTGTTCGTGGATTTGGGTTGACGGGTGGCGCCATTGCCAGCAGCGTAGCCCACGATTCGCACAACATCGTAGCCGTTGGTACGAGCGAAGCAGCCCTGACAACTGCTGTTAACGCCGTCATAGCGGCAAAAGGAGGAATAAGTGCCACAGACGGACAAGGGAACACCCACTTTATTCCCCTGCCCATCGCAGGTCTCATGAGCCAATCCGACGGATGGGAACTGGCGGAAACGTATGCGACACTAGACGCTTGGGTAAAATCGGAACTCGGATGTCTGCTCCGCGCACCATTTATGTCGTTGTCTTTTCTTGCTCTACCCGTCATTCCAGCCCTTAAAATGACCGATTTAGGCCTATTTGATGTTACAAAATTTGACTTTGTGTCGGTTGAAAAAAATAAGTCGAGCTCATAAGCGCATGGTGTGGATGCTTGGCAGGAGGTAAAAACGAGACTTTTTTTGTCATTTTTTGATTTTTTTAGGTAACTGGTTAGCGTGGTCGCGTCTGAGACAAAAAAGTGACCATTTTTTGCCAGACGAAGCGGATTTTTGTAGGCCGTAGCAGCGCTACGGTCAAAAAA